>JABHFC010000367.1 GCA_018676275.1 Gammaproteobacteria bacterium
CAAAATCGATAAATTCTTTCGGCATTAGTTCGGTAGGATTAAGCTCCACTTCTTTAATCCATTGGTTAATACCAGCTGCATATCCTTTGAATGCAGCAAGTTCTTTTTCTGATAAGGCTTCAATCTGTCTGTGTAATGAGTTCGGATCAAAGCCCTGCCTGACAGTAATATCAACTTTCAGGTATTCTTTACCTAACACTTCAGCCACTCGCCCTGAAGTTGTTCGTTTAACCATCTCCATCTGAAACAAACGATCCTGACCTACTGCATAACCGTAGCCATAGAAAAGGGCGTAAGTGTTGTCTGCATAGATATGGGGAACACCGAAAAAATCGCGAATGATTTTTACACTGGATGTATCAGCTAATGCGTAATTTAAACTTGCGACCAAAACCAAACTGAAAACAAATATTTTCTTTACCTGTTTGATCATTAACTAATACCTCGAATAAACAACTGTTGTGGTTTCTGTGCGTATGCTACCACCAAATATCCATGGGCATAAAAAAAGGCGGTATGTTGCCATACCGCCTTCAGTGTAAGCATTGAAGCTTGAATGGAACCTATAATTTAATAACTATAGCTGGCTGTTACACCATAAGTTCTTGGTGGGCCCCAAACACCAACTACACCTGGACCGATAACATATGAATGAGAGATGTAATTTTCCTTGGTCAGGTTTTTGCCCCAGATAGCTACTTCCCAATGTTCATCATTGGATGTCCAGGCAAGACGTGCATCAAGCAGTTCATGCTGCTGCACTACGGTGCGCTGATCAACGTAGTCAGTAATTTGTTCATCCATATAACTGAATTCGATTTGAGCATCAAAGGTACCTGACGACGTCGGCATATTGTAACCAACGATTCCATTCCAGGAACTTTCCGGAGCCTGTCTCAGGTTTGAACCTGAAGCGTCGACTATACCACCGGTGGTTTCAATCAGCAGACCGGTAACTTCCGTATCCATGTAGGCATAGTTACCCAGGAAGCGGATGTTTTCAGTTGGATACCAACCCCATTCGATTTCCACGCCGTAGATATCAGCCTGACCTATGTTCGTAGTCTGGAAAGTACCAAAAGCAGAGCCGGGTACCGGACCAAAGCGCACGATTTGCAGGTCTTCATAATCGGTGTAAAAACCTGTCATATTCAGACGCAGGGTATTGTCGAAGAGGTCACCTTTGAAACCCAGTTCGTAGTTAATCGCCGTTTCAGGAGCAACTGGTGTTGATGCACTTGACTCCACGCCCTGTGAACCAGCAAAACCACCCGCCTTGTATCCCGTCGTTACCGAGCCGTATAGCATCACATCATCATTTGGAAAATATTGCACCGATGCCTTGTAGGATAACTCGTCCCAGTTATCGCTTGGCGATACGGTGAAAGATTCACTAACGATATTCAAACTACCACCAAAGCCTGCACAGGCAGGGAATGCCGCAAATGGGCCAGTCGCAGGTAGATTGCCGCAATCTGCTGCGGTTGCGATGTAATCTTTTTCGTCATAGGTAAAACGTAAACCGACTGTGAGGTTCCAGTCTTCCCTGAATTTCCAATCGGCCTGGCCATAGCCTGCATAGGAATTGGTTTCATTCTGGGTACGGGTGTATTCATTACCAATGAGGGCCTGGCTACCTAGAGCAGTTTGTACAAACCCGGGGCCATAAGTGCCAGCCGCGGTAATTCTGAATTGCTCAGTACGGTCGGTTTCTTCGTGAAAATAGAAAAACCCGGCAGTGTAATTAATATCGCCATCGAGAGTAGAGGTCCAGCGTAATTCCTGGGAAAAGGTGTCAATATCCTCAATGATGTCGTCAATCACCTCATCAAAAGGAAGTCCTATAGCACCAAGACCCGCACCGACAGATTGCATTTCCCAGTCGGCTTCGTTATGACGATGGGCTGTGATACTGGTCAAAATACCGTTATCAAACTCGATGTCACCCTGAAGACTGATGCCATAAGCTTCACGCTTTGAAAAGCCATCCCAGGGAGAAGCTTGTTGCCTTGCCTTGGTAACCCCGTTCGCAGCAGCGATGAGCGTTATCGGAGCGTTGTTCGCAACCGGTGTACGACCCATATCGGCTCGGTCATCGTCCATGTAATCAGCAGACAATAACCACTCGGAAGAATCAAGATCCAGACGTAACTGGCCTCTTACCGAAATCTGATCTTCATCCTGAAGCTCTGTTCCGAGCAGAACATTATCTACATAACCATCGTGTTGACGATGATTAACACTGATCTTTCCTGCGAGTTTCTCTGTCATTGGACCGCTAACCAGCCCCTGGACACGAATAATTCCTTCATTACCTACTGTTGCGCCAACTTTTGCTTTGAACTCATCGTCTGGTTTTGCAGTAACAACATTAAAAGCACCACCGATGGCGTTCCGACCGAACAAGGTACCTTGTGGTCCTTTCAGAACTTCGATTCGTTCCAGATCATACATGTCGAAATTGATGCCAGCACCACGACCGATATAGACACCGTCAAGAAACAGGGCAGTGGAGTTTTCAAGACCGGCACCATCGTCCGCCGAGCTTATACCACGAACCGAGATAATGGCCTGGCCGGGAGAAAATTCTGCATAAGCTACACCGGGAACATGTTGTGCGACTGATGCAGCATCAAAAATATCAGATTTTTTCAGAGCGTCTGCGCTGAGTGCGGTGACCGCAATAGGAACGTCCTGAATGTTTTGCGCCCTGTGTTGGGCTGTGACTATAACTTCTTCTAGCACGTTACCACCTTGTGCAAATACAACACTACTTAATAACAATAATCCACTTGATATACCAAGCAACAAGATATTCTTTATGTTCATTTCTACTACCCTCCTCAGAGCTGTATGAGATGTTGAACAGGAACTAAAGTGTCCCTTTGGAAATTCAACGCAATTACGGTCCATTACTAAACTGAATATTAATCAGTATACTGATGTTAGCATTCAGAATTTAATCAGTACACAGACAATCTTAGGTAGTAATGCAAACATGATACGAAAATAAAGGTTTATTCATTTGATTTGTATCAAATTATTGAGCGTAACTTGTTGTAGAATCGCGACACCTTTAATTTTATTAATTCACTGATAGATATTAATAGTTATTATAAAACAATGAGCTATGTTGTTTTTACCAAGAAAGGTAATATTTATCATAAGTAATAGAGTTTGTTGTGGTGACAAAAAGAGACACATTAATATGTGTGTAAAGGTTTTATCTTGTATCAGCTAATATTTATTTTGTCAGTTGATTAAAATATTATTTATTCAAGATAAATAATGAGAACAAATTCTAATTTGTCGATAATAAAAACATGAAAAACAGTGGAGACGAGATTGAAACCTGGCAGGATGCAGATACCTGGCACATTGATGTTCGAGGCCTGGTTCCACCGCAACCGATGGTTGCGATTTTGTCCCTATTGAAAAGCGGTAATATAAAAAACCGACTGATAGTACATATTGAGCGCGATCCTGTTCATTTATACGCAGAGCTTGAAGAATTAGGCTGGGATTACGAAACAAACATCAGCGATGGTGATCAATATTTGATAGAAATAAGAAAACAGGCAAATGCCGAATAAACCACTTAACGTAATGGCAAACGCCAGGGGGCGTTTACTACCGTTTTCTTTGCCTTTCCGATTTTTTCTGGCGGCCTGTTTTTATCAGTCATTGATGTGGGTGTTATTATTTCTGAACCCTGATGATCTGATTACATATAATGGTGGAGCAGGCCCCATCCTGTCAGCTGTTCACCTGCTAACACTCGGTGTATTACTAATGACAGCAGTGGGTGCCTCAATACAATTATTATCTGTGTCAACACTTAGACCCATGAGATCGTTGATGGCATGTCGTTTACTTAGCTGGCTATTGATACCGGGTGTGGGAATACTGGTTTACGGGATGATGAATTTATCGTCATTAGCACTTGTTATAGGTGGCTCGCTGGTAACAATTGCTCTTTTGATCTATGCACTTCTTGTTTTTGATAATCTCGTGTTTGCCTCAGGTATGGGCGTTATTACAGCCTATATATGGGCTGCAATATTATCTTTATGTATGATAGTTGCTCTCGGTATCGCTCTGATTATGGATTATTACCATGCCTTCCTGCAAGACCATACTTTTACTGCTGTAACGCATATGTTACTCGCCGCCTATGGTTTTATGGGAATGCTTTCACTTGGCTTCAGTTACATCCTCATCCCCATGTTTGCTCTGGCCGCGTTTCAAAACAAAAAACTCGCCCATACAGGTTTCATTTTGAACGTCATTGCATTGCTCTTACTTGTAGTAGATTTACTGATAACGAAAAATCTGTTGCTTTGGTTGGCAATATTCTCAGGATTAACAGGGAGTGTTTGTTATCTCTTTAGTATGTATCAAATCCTGCAGCAACGAATGCGTAAACGACTTGGCTTTTCTTTCAGGATGATTTATCTGAGCTGGTGTGCTTTACCATTAAGTATCGTCGCAGGTGCCATGATGAAAATGGGTATTATTAAACCGGCATTATTCGGTGTGATTCTCTTACTTGCCTGGCTGCTAATGTTCCTGGTTGGTATATTACAAAGAATTGCACCTTTCCTGACTACTATGCATCTGGCGCAAGGCAAGGCAGGAAAGGTCCCAACACAATCCGAGTTAACCTCGGAATTGTCATTGAAGATTTGTAACTACGCTTACATTGCATCCCTTTTATTATTAATTTCAGGACTCTGTTTTGAGCAGTCGCTAATGATCCGGATTGGGAGCCTGGTGGGATTATGTGCCGGCCTGTCTTTGTTCTATTTTCTGCTCAACATTGTGAGGATAAAGCGGGCGCATGCGCATAGTGTTAAGCCCGTAGCTGAAGCAAGGCAGGGCTAAAGCAGGAAAGCTGAACAAAAGCTGTGTCAATTTCTAACTAGCTGAAATATAAGTGGATTAATATTTTTTGCTTTTAATATTTCAATTATAGTATTATAGTACCATAATAGATGTATTAGATCTTCGAGTTATATAAGGCTCATTGATCAACTAATTCTTAAAGCAAATTGAAGTGGGATAAAAGTCATGCAGTTCGAATATCAAATCAGTAGATCCATACACGATGAACATCAAAATACGATCACTTACCTGGAGAAACTCGAAACAGAATTACTTAAGCATGGTCATGACAAGGCTCCTGATCTGGCTGAAGGTGATCTCGGCAGTATTATCTGGCAATTGATACCACTGATTGAAGAAGAGATAGGTATTCATTTCCAGTTTGAAGAAGAGTCTATCTTTCCAATTCTGGATACAGCCGGAGATTCCGGGATTACTTTTTTACTAACTGAAGAACACCGTACAATTTTACCCCTGGGTGAACGCCTGATGGAATTAGCAAGAGGAACCAGGAATAACACTTTGGATGATGAAACATGGAGTGAATTGCGTCGACTTGGTATAGAACTTATTGAACGACTTGTATCGCATATACAAAAGGAAGAGATGGGATTACTTCCAATGATAGAAACACTTATTGATGAAGAGCAGGATGCAGAATTGAGTAACAACTACGCCATGATGCGTTAGGTGTAGTGAAGATGTTTACTAATTAATTGAATTAAACAGGAGTGGGCTATGACAGCTTCAAAGACAAAATTAACTACGCGTCCTTTGACGAAAAATGATTTTGACACCGTAGTGAAAATTGATTCAAAAATTACCGGTCGTGAACGTCCGGGTTTTTTTCAAAAACGTCTGCAAGCTGCACTGGAGGAACCAAAACACTTTCTTTATATAGGTTGTGAATTAGACGGAGAACTAAAAGGATTTTTAATGGGTAGACTGCTTCAAGGTGAATATGGTTTGAATAAACCGTTTGCCGTAATCGATGTGTTGGATGTGGATCCCGAGTCACAGGGCTCAGGTTTAGGTCGGGCATTGGGACAGGCTTTCGGAGCTTTGCTCGAAAGTAAGAATATTGATGAAGTAAGAAGTCAGGCAGACTGGCGTAATCACAGCATATTACGATTTTTCGAAAAGACAGGTTTTCAGCTTTCACCCAGGCATATTCTGGAAAGAGAGGTTTCGTATATGTCGACAAATACAATAGATGAACCTGAATATGATGATGCTGAACTAAATGAAATAGATTTTAGTGACGAAGAAGGTGACCAGGTCGGCGCTCTTGCACGTGATTCGGTATATTGTCGTTCATTACAGGCAGACGACCTTGATACCCTGATTCGAATCGATCGCAAAATTGGAAATACTGATCGAAGTGCCTACTACGAGCGTAAAGTCAAAGAGGCGATGGAAGAGACAGGTATTCGTGTTTCTCTGGTTGCAGAGATCAAGGGTATGGTTGTAGGTTTTGTCATGGCAAGAGTTGACTATGGTGAGTTTGATCGAACCGAACCGATTGCTGTGCTGGATACAATTGGCGTTGATCCGGGTTTTGCTCATTTACATGTGGGTAGGGCCTTATTGTCGCAATTACTAGGTAATCTTGCGACATTGCGCCTGGATAAAGTGCGAACCGAAATTGGTGCTGAGCAGATTGATCTAAAAGCCTTTCTAATGAGCAATGATTTTTATACCGCCCAACATTTAACATTTAACTGCAACGAGTTCAGATATTAAGTTTATTTTTGTGAGCAGGGTGTCGCGGAGATAAAATGAGCTGTGCAAATTAATTCTGACCTGGATTAATACTGGTATGGCAAATAATATAAACGCCATGCTATTTTTCGTTTAGGTGGAATGGAAAACAAATGCTCGATTACGAGAAAATTCTGAACTGGCAATTTGCGCCGGTAATTCAATCCTATACGAAGAAAGATTGCATTCTGTATGCGCTTGCACTTGGATTTGGTAACAATCCCACTGATTCAAATGAATTGCAGTATGTGTATGAGCGTAATCTACTTACCTTTCCAACCATGGCGGTTGCCCTGGGGCATCCAGGTGCGTGGCTGAGTAGCCCGGAGAGCGGCATTGATATGACAAAAGTGCTTCATGGCGCGCAGTCTCTCGAGGTTTTTAATCCCTTACCTGTTGAAGCTACCATCATTGCACACACAAAAGTGCTGGATGTAATTGATAAAGGTGTTGAGAAAGGTGCAGTGCTGGTGACTGAACGTAAGCTGTATGATCAAGCAAGTAACGAACACTACTGCACACAACAGGCAATAATCATGGCGCGCGGTAATGGCGGCTTTGGCGGATCTGCTGCTAAAGTGCCTGCTCCTCATGTGCTACCTGAACGCAAACCGGACACAGTTATTGAGATCGAGACCTCGCCACAGGCGGCATTGTTGTATCGTTTAAGTGGTGACTACAATCCTTTGCACGTTGATCTTGAGCTGGCGGAAAAACTTGGTTTTACAGCACCTATTTTACATGGACTTGCCAGTTATGGTGTCGCTGCACGCGCCGTGCTACTGGCATGTGAAATCAATGGGGCGGATCGATTAAAAAGTTTTGAGCTGCGTTTTACCAGCCCGGTTTATCCTGGCGAAACCATCTGTACCGAGATATGGAAAGATAATGATGTTGTATCATTTCGTTCAAAAGTGAAGGAACGCGATGTTGTCGTTCTTAACAATGGCGAGGCGGTATTGAAAGTCTGATAGAAAGCAGAAATGAAATAAAATAGATAGTGTTAGTAGGACAACAGTCACTACTAAATTAGCCGTCTTTACCCTGATACATCTAGCAAAGAACATAGATCATAGAATTTAGATAAAGTAGTTTCCCTAACTACATGTTAGTTAGTGGTTTTATTTTATTCAAAATTTTCGCCACCCTAACAGCTGACCTGCCCCCAATAACGAGACCAATGTTAAAGTTAGAGTTTGTGTTCAATTGACTATTGTATTCCCTGATGTGTTGGCATGACAAATCGTGCTGTGATGTGTTTCGTCATAACGGTTTGCGG
>JABHFC010000368.1 GCA_018676275.1 Gammaproteobacteria bacterium
ACAGTAGAAGCGGCTGGCACTGAGGCCGCTGTTGCGACAGGCTCTATTGCGGTCGACTGGGGCAAAGCACCGGAACGACTGATTAATATCTTTTATCCGGGACAATCGTCAATGGAATGGGTGCTGGGTAAACGTCACAGTGGCAAACGAGCTTTCAAATCCGGCGATCGTTGCTTCGATTGTCACGATGAGGAAACAGTCGATATTGGCGATCTGATTGCATCGGGTGAACATGAGTATCTGGCAGAGACTGAGACCCTGATACCGGAAAAACGTGGCAGTATCCCGGTAAGTGTTAAGGCTACCTATGATGATGCTCATTTGTACATGCGCTTTCAGTTTCCGGATGCCGCGCACAAACCTGCTCCGTTTGCTGATGGTGGCAAAATGGATAAGGATAACCAGGTCAAACTGGCGATCATGTTTGCAACGGATGATGCGACCTATGCAGATCGAGCCGGTTGCTGGGGCACCTGTCATCATGACGCGAAAGGCATGCCACATGCACCTGCTGTAGATGCTCTAACGGGCAGTGGATTAGCTTTAAATCTTGCAGATGGCGTCAGCAAGTACATTACCGAGAGTCGAAGCAAAATTGAAATAAAAGGGCGCGGCGGTAAGAAACTTGGCGGCTGGGATAAGCTGAAAGAAGAAGCCGATATCAAAGCAGAGCTGGAAGCAGGTCACTTCATGGACCTTATCCGTTACCAGGCTGGTGTTGGCAAGATTGAAGATGGTTATATCCTCGAACAACGCTATATGGATGGTGGTCAGGGTGCAGAATTCACCTCGACTCTGGCAGATGGTACCTGGACTATTCAGATGAAGCGGAAACTGGTGTCAGATAAACCCGGTGATATCAGTCTGCAAGCTGAGCAGGTATATAACCTCGGTTTCGCCATTCATGATGATTACACTAACGGTCGTTATCATCATGTGTCGCTTGGCTACAAGCTTGGCTTTGACAACGAGGAAGCCGAAGTCAACGCGGTAAAACAATAATATAGAAAAACTGCGGAGTATTTTCTGCTTTGTTTGTGTCATAGAAGAAGATACATATATATGAAGGATAGGCTTATGAAATTGAAACCACTGATTAATATTGGTTTTTTGCTGTGCCTGGGTTTAACGGCGGCTTCTATCTCTGCGGAAACAGTGATTATTGATGTTAAAGATTCCATGTTTGGTACGGAGCAACCTCTGAGAATTAAGGTAGGGGATACGGTTAAGTGGGTAAATATCGAGAAACGCCAATACCACAGTGTCTGGTTTGAAGCTGAAGGATTTCCCGAAGCCGAGTATATTTTCCCTGATGAGAGCTGGGAAAGGACATTTGATAAAGCCGGTACCTATCCTTATCGCTGCGAGCCCCATGAAGATATGCTGGGCACGATTATTGTTGAGTAAATATGATTAATAGAATAATAAAAACCACATTACTGATCGTCGTATTTTCATGTGTACATAGTGTCAGCGCGGAGACACCATTAAACGGATATCTCAGTACACAATTTGGCATGTCTGCGCAGGATGCACGCAAGGCATTTGAAAATGATGGGATTGTATTCTCAAGTAGTGAAACCGCGGACGGTGACTATCTTATATTTGCGAAAAGAGAACAAAGCTGGATAACCTCTGACCTGCTTTATGTATTTCCCTCCAACTCAGATAGCCTTGCATTGATTATAGAAATTTTTCCAGGCTTATTGGACAGCAAACCTGTTCGAAAAGAACTGATTGAAAAACTGGGCGAGCCTTCTTCAGATAACTACCCTGAACTTGTACTTAAAGGCATGCAGGATGCTGAAGTGATTCCAGCAGGCGTAAATAATCTTGCTGTCTGGAACGTTTCAACTGATCAAACAGATCGCGAGGCGCGTGTTATGAGTCTGGATAAATACGTCCGCGTTGAGTATATCGACAATAAACTGATGAAGGGAAACAAGTAGAGTTATATTTCCCGCGTTCCTTTCAGAGTCTTTTCTACAAGTCGCAGCAAGAATTCCGGGGAATTCCGGGGACAGTTTACTTAATTATTTTCGGTTTTGGCCCAGTCTTGGCACGACGAAAACTACGACCTGTCATGGCTTCGAGCTTATCCAAAAAACCTTCGTTTCCAGCAGGTCTCCCAGTCCGACTATGTCGGCGAATAGTAGTAAGCTCTTCACTCGATTCATATGTCGCTAGGAAATTCTGCCAGTTATTTATCCTTTCCAGCATTGGTTTTACCGATACTAGCATGTCGTCTTTACCAGCTAAGTGGGCATGCACACTTGACCATGTCCATTCTTCAGGTCGATCGCATAACCTTGCCCTGACAGGGTTAAGTTCAATGTATCGAACCGTGGCCAACAAATATTGCTCATCCATGACAAAGGAATGAAATCTTTCCTGCCATAGGTGTCCTCTCCAGCCTTCACGAAAGTTTATTCTGCGTGTGTATCGACGATGTGCTTCGCTGAAAAACGAAGCTAAACTATCATCTCGCCGTGGTACGACAACCAGGTGTACATGGTTGGGCATGAGACAATATGCCAATACTTCTACGTCAGACATATCTTTTGCTTTGGCTAGCAGTTCTAGATATACCTTGTGATCTTCTTCCGAGAAAAACGTTTGCTGACGTCGATTACCGCGTTGAGTTACGTGATGGGGGTAATAGGGAACGACTACTCTAGCCATCCTGGCCATGATCTTGCTCCTGCTTTCTAATTCGATGTTAGGAGTAAAATTCTAACATATTAGTGCGCGTTAGTTGAATTAAGTAAACTGTCCCCGGAATTCCCTGTCCCCGGAATTCAGTGATCAATCTATTGGTGTCTGATGGATGCTTAGGGTAAAGCTGCAGGTGAAAGGATATTTATTTGCTTTCGCAGGTCTTGATAGATAGTACAGTCACTGTCCCGGTAGCAATCAATATGGCTGCAAGGCCTTTCAGCCAGAGTTCATCGACTCCAAAGACTATGGAAGCACCACCAACCAAAAGCATAGAAACCATTGCGACTATCTTCGTCCGAAGACTGATGCAATGGTTTTCCTCCCAGCTCTGAATGACAGGCCCAAAGAGTTCACTATCTAGCAACCATTGATGCCACTTTTCAGAAGAACGTGCAAAGCACCATGCTGCCAATAAAAGAAAAGGTGTTCCCGGAAGCACAGGCAGGATAAAGCCCAAACCCGCCAAGGCTACAAAAAAGAAACCCAATAGTAGATAAATATTTTTATGCACTAAGCGCTCCGCTAGCTTTCTGAATTAAATTTGAAATAGTAACAGGCGCTGGATGTTCAGGGCAAAATAGCAGGGAAAGGGATGTTAGTACCTTTTATATACTGTCCGCTACGAGTTGTTAGCGGACAATCGGAATTTGATGAATTACCTGGAGTATTCGAGTTCAGGTAATCCGGTTTGAAGGTATTAGTAATTCACATGTAATGTCAGTGCCGCGTTGAATCCTGCCTGAGACATTATCTCAACACGTGGGTCTATCGGTTTCATTCTACGTACATCTGCATAACGCCAGTAGCGTGTATCACCAAGGTTATAAAGACCCAGGTACCACTGCAAATGGCTTGACTGATCCCAGTTAATGATGAGGTCAGTTACCGTTGCTGCATCCGGCACAGCAAATTCGCCAGCACTAAAATCAAGTCGGGACTGGCTGCCGTAATGCGTCACACTAAGCTCGGCGGAAAGTGGTAGTTGTGCTGACTGCCAACGTAGACCAAACACGCTTTTTAGCGGACTGACGGTGTTCAGTGCCCTGTCAGTGACATTGTTATTACCGTGTGCATAGTGAATGCCCGCATCCAGGTGCCATTCTGCCAATGCCTTGTGCAAGCTGCCTAATGCCTGGGTGAAATTCGCCTCTATACCATAAATCGTTGCATCCTCAAGATTGCGTGACTGAAATAACAGTGTCCCGGTAAGTGGGTCGAAACCAATCAGGGCTTTAGATTCAATGAAATTATCATAGTTGGAATGATAGGCACCTGCTGTTATTGAAGTTCCCTCCCATTGGAAACGCAAGCCTGCCTCGAAGTTACGTGAGCGTTCAGGTTTCAGATCCGGATTGGGAAGCGCACGAAAGTTAAACAGAGTGATATCCAGAAATAAATTCACATCTTCAGCAGGTGGGGCACGAAAGCCTTCTGCATAATGACCATATAGCGACAGGTTATCCGTTACTCGCCAGGTTGCACCGAGACGAAAACTCATATCATCGCTCTTCAGATCGGTAAGTCTTGTGCTATCAGAAAAAATAGCATCAGTGCTGGCATTCAGCTTGAAATGATCCCAACGTAAAGCTGGTATCAGGGTAAGTGGCCCCCAGAGAATTTCATCCTGCACATAAATACCAAGTTTGTCTGTTCTTGACTTTGGCAGGTCTCTTAATGGAAAGGTTTCACCAAGAATGGTTTTAGTGGCAACTCCGCTAATGAGATTAGTCTGAATTGCATCGCGTTTTTCATTTAATTGCTGTCGGTCCCATTCGATACCGGTGACCAGCACATGGGATAATTCTCCCGTGTCAAAATCGTGTCGTAGCTTAAATTCTCCGCCCCAGTCCTGTTCCCGGAAAAAGAAGTCTCGTTCCAAAAAGACCGGTGCACCACGGCTTGTGCGGGATTGATCAGTGAATTGTTTGGTTTGATTTTCCTGCCAGTAAAAAGTCAGGCTGGCATGATCCAGCCAGTCGAAAGCAGGCAGTGTATATTCAAGTGTAATACGCTCGCGGGTTTGCTCATCTTCTCCCTGAAGTTTGCTGGTACTGGCGAAACGTTCAAAACCCAGTTGTGCGCGAATATCGCTATCTACATTTTTTTCAAAATAATCAATGGAAGCGCGAAACTCGCCAGCGTGTGCAAATTCATGCGTCCATTTACCAAATAGTTGCCATTGTCCAAATTGAACACGGTCAGTTTCTACATTACGAGCCTTATTATCCTGCTCATGACCATCGCGTCGGTTAAGTGCAAATACAAGACTGTCGTTGTTACCAGCCCATGCATAAGTCAGGCTTTCAAGCGTACTGTTGTTCGCGCTGAAATAACCAACATTGCCGCCAATGTAATGTTGTTCACCATCTTCTACCAGGTCTTTACCATCAACAGAAGTCATCACCACAACACCTGCTATGGCGTCAGAGCCATATAAGGCAGATGCCGGGCCGCGTAATATTTCAACACGTTTTATTATCGCCGGGTCCATTGCAAGGCGACCACTATCGGCAAAACTACCGACGTCAATTTGTTGAGGTAAAGGTACACCATCAAATTCAAAGGCAACCCGGTTACCACCCACACCTCGTATTGAAAGCCCGGTTGAACCAAACCGACTGCTGCTGAAATCTGCTTCCAGTGCCGGAACGTAGCGGCTGATGGCACTAAAATCCTGTAACTGCTGCTTATCCAAATCCGCCCGGTCGAAGGTCTCTACCTGCCCTGCAACGCTCCACATGGGCCTCTCTGTTTTGCTGCCTACGACAACGATTTCTTCAAGGATATTCAGGGGGTCTGCGCCAACAGTGGCATAGCAGAGCATAGAGAGGCATATAGCGAGGCTTAGGTTAATCGGTTTCATGATCAAGATATAATTCAGGTAGTTTGTTTTGAGTGTCAAGGACATACTAGGTTAAAACCAGCAGGATTCAATTGATCCTCATCAAATATACGGAAATTACCCGGACAGCTGATCTGACCGCATATTTAACTGCTGATGGAATCGGGATACACTCAAAACAAGCTGACAATTTTCAATTCAAGATGATGTTCTATTATTCAAAATCCATTCCTGTTTACCTGTTTACATTGCTTTTCACTGGCTTGTTGAACGCCAGTGAAAATAATCCGAATACTCAACTAAAGGCAGAACCTCCCGAGTGGGGAATGCAACAAATAGAAGAAAGTCATATTGTGCAGCATAAGCAAGACATTTTGGAAAACAAACCTGGCTATAGTGCTGATCCGGCAAAGCTGATTACTATTGTTGAAGCAGACAGGCGTCATGTAAGTATAGTGGATATTGATCTCCCTGAACCTCTGCATCGTTTTAAAATGAGAAATACAATTCAGGGTGAGCCAGGTTATTCACATAAAGGCAGGTTTGTATATCTCGCTTCCGGCGATGGCTGGGTTTCCAAGTTTGATTTATATACGTTGATGTTTGTGGCGGAAATCAGAACCGGGATTAAGCTAAAAAATATAACAGTATCAGGTGACGGTCGTTATGTAATGGCAGCAAACGAATCGCCTCAGATTCTTGTTATTTTAAATACAGATGATCTCTCGCCAATAAAAGTAATTCCGTTAAATGATCATTCCGAAAACAGTTCAGCTAGTAGTGCAGTTTACACTGCAGCTCCGCGGGAAAGTTTTATCCTCGCATTAAAAGACGTGACCGAAATCTGGGAAATATTCTATTCTGATGATCCACCTTATTATGGCTGGGTTCATGACTATCGTATTGAAGGTCCGCCTGAACAGGAGCCCTTTCCGGTACGTCGTATCACTATAGATGATTATATGGATGATTTTTTTATTGATCGAAAGTATGAACATTTGATCGGTTCTGCAAGAAACAAAAAAAATGTGCAGATTGTAGATTTGATAATTGGTAGAAAAACCGAAGAAATTGATCTGCCTGCTTCGCTGGGATTCAGTTCAGCTTCCAGTTGGGACTATAAAGATATACCAGTGCTGGCCATACCTGACCCTGATAAGGCATCGCTTAGCATAATCGATGTAGAAGACTGGAAAAGATTGGGAGAAATTGAGATCTTAGGTACTGCGTCGTTTGTGCGAAGCCAGGAAAACATTCCCTATGCATGGGTAAATATAATATCCGGCCCGGATAAAGGCGCTGTACAGATTATTGATAAATCTACATTGAAGATTCATAAATCACTACAGCCTTTGCCTGATAAATCTATAGAGCGCATTGAGTTTACAAGGGATGGTCGCTATGCCTTGCTTATTCTCAGCGGAAGTAGCGGAGAATACCTGGTATACGATGCTCATACCCTGGCAGAGCTCAAACGAATAAAAATGGATACTTCGAATGCCTCTAATTAGATTATAAATTCAACGAGTTGAAGATATTAAAAGCAATATTTGAGCCTTACTCCTTGAATAGTTATTCCGAATGCCTGCATAATGTGGGCAATGGTATTTTGACAATAAAAGGATTTATATCATCATCCAAATCAATGGAATCACCCAGGGTCTGTTTATCTTTCATATATGTTAGATCCAAATAATAAATTTGATTACTCTGAAGTTTTCAGTGTAGATAATGTCGAACTAAAAGGTTTTTCGCGAAGTATTGCTGAACTCGAATGGCTGTTGTTAATCCTGGTTATTCTCTATCTGGTTACCCCCGGCACAGTTGTCGACAGCGAGTGGTTGATTATCAAAGCGTGTTTAGCCTTTGGCTCAATTGTTCTCGCATTTCGCTTCATGAATTTCTACAGAAAAGAGGCACAGTGGAAACTCATTTTCCAGGTCTGGTTAATGGTCCTGTTTATTACCTATGTGCTCTACTTCACAGGAAGAATTGATAGTCCTTTATTGAATCTCTACCTGCTTGTCATCATTACCAGTGGCTTGACACTGGGTAAGATTCATACGCTTATTATTCTGGCAACGATCACCTGCACCTATATTTATATGGGGATCCCTGCTTACCAGGACTACAAATCAATATCTTTGAATAGTATTGGTGTGATGATGACAGTATTTTCTCCCTATCTTCTGATCGCTTATCTGACGACAATGTTATCGGCTGATTTACATTATGCAAAAAAGATGTTCAAGCTTTTGTCGGAAACAGATGATATGACGGGTCTTGAAAATCTAAGAAGTTTTAATCAATCATTAGAGACCGAAATCAAAACTGCCACTCGCTATAATCGTGTCTTATCTATACTGATGATAGATGCTGATGGTTTGAAAGCGATAAATGATAATCACGGACATGAAGCAGGTAATACCCTGATCAAGACAGTAGCGAATTCAGTACAATCCTGTTTGCGTGAAACAGATAAACTGGCACGCTTCGGTGGTGATGAATTTGTTGCTTTACTACCGGAAACAAATTCTGAGGCGGCGCTTGAAGTAGCTGAACGTATACGGAAAGCGGTTGAGAATACTTCAGCTGATGAGAAGGGAGTCATGATAAGAGCAACTGTTAGTATCGGCATTGCCAGTTTTCCTGTACACGCCAACCAGGCAGACGAACTTATGCTAAATGCCGATCGGGCCTTATATCAAAGCAAGGAAGAGGGAAGGAATAAGGTGTCTGTTCATGTATTTGATCTGGATGAAGAACAAAATATAGATACGAAAATAGAGGAAGAAGAATAAAAGTTTCCTCTTCCCCTATTGGTGTGATTAATTCTATAGTCCGCTAAAGAAAGCAGCCAGGTTTTTGATATCATCATCACTCAAAGGTGCAACCATGGGTGCCATCATAGGGTCTTTCCTGTCGCCGTCTCGAAAAGCCTTTATCTGTTTAACAAGGTAACCATACTTCTGACCGGCAAGATTAGGCCAGATATCGTTATTACTAATACCTTTAGCGCCATGACAGGCCATGCAGGTAACAGACTTGGCTTTACCAGCCGCAGCATCACCGGCAGCGTATGAAATGAAAGGCAGACAGCACATAGCTGCCAATACTATAAAGGATTTTAATTTGCTCATTTATCTATCTCCAGTGTTTTGAAAAATTAATGTTCCAGAAAGCTATGCAATCTTGCGTCTTTTGTACTGAAATGATTTACGAACCATTCTTTTAAACTAAGACCGAACTTTTCATCATCAAGTACAGTTTCATCCGCATATTCATCCATGATATCCCTGATACTGTCTAGGAGTCGTTCATGGTCATCCTTATGATCTTCAAATTGATCATATTCAAGCTTCTTCATGACTTTTTCTTCCAGCGCAAAATGTGCCGATATTTTTTCGAATATTTCACCCAGGAAATCCATAACAGCTTCAGATGAACCATCCTTTTTTGCTTCTTCATATGATTCATTTATCAGATCAATCATTTCCTTATGCTCGAAATCGACTTCATCGATACCAACTTTAAAATCATCACGCCATTCAACTAATACCATCATTTTTCCTTCACTTGAAATAAAAACCGCCCAGGTCTTTACGGAAATCTATTACAAAAAGTTCTCTTGGTTTAAGGTCGATTGAAACAGTAGTCTCATAATCAAAACCATCTTCTCTACTACTGTCTCTCAATTTAGTTACTAAATCATGTTTCCCCGGTTCGATCGCGATGCTTTCATAGATGGATGTGGATCCATCTTTAGATAAACCTGTTGGTGTGTATGATTTACTCAATAAAATCACACCATCCATCGTTACCTCTATGAATACAGGGACTCTTTCCCTGGAACAATCCATTGGTCTGCGCATATTAGGTGCCAGCTCTGCAATTTCTTCGGGTGTGAATCTACGGCATTTTTCCTTACGTTCACTGCCATGACTAAAGCTGACCATAATTAGTGCCAGAGACGGGTCATGATAGGTATAGCTTGGAGAATTCGAGAAATAGCCTATGCCGACAGCAAAAAATGTAAACGCGACGATTTGCCCAATAATGTAACGTATCTCAGGCATTATTATTCTCGCTATTTTCTTTCACATCTGATTGTTCAGTTTTTTCCAGGGCAAGTTTATTCAGACGCTCGCGAAAACCCGATATCTCACTAAAGAATTTTTTACGCCGTGTAAGACCTGCCCAGTACTTTACAACTCGATTCTGATCAACACGTTTGCGTAACATCGGATCACGTTCGCCGGCTATACGTGCATCTGTCCATTTGATGCCAAGGCGGAAAGTACAGTCACCGTCTCGACAGCCGGTAAGAAATACACCGTCGGCGAGTTTTCTCGATAAAACAAAATCAATGAATGAAGGTGGCAGCATGGCGATACAAGGCATGGTTACCACGCCGACATTAGCATCAGTCAGGGCTTTCGGATCAAGACTATTCTGACAGCCATAGACAATAACTCTGTCGTTGCCACTCAGGTTTTCCGATGCTGCTATGGTGTTATCTCTAAGTGCCTTAATCGGATCCAGGGGAAGTTCAATACCCGGTGATAACTCTGACTTGGTGCGAAATGGCGTGGCTGTGGGACAGGAACCGACACAGATTCCACAACTGGTACAGTTATCGGCAACTACAACCGCTTCTTTTTCATATGCACTGCCATCACTTCGTGGTTCCATGGTGATGGCGCTAAAAGGGCAGTCGGCGGCACAGCGGCTACAACCATTGCAGTTATCGAGATTAACAACAGCAACGGGTATCTTTTTGCCCGGTGGCATCCATGGCAAGAGCATCAAAAATGCTGTTGCTGCGATCAGTACGATCCAGACTGTCAGACCGGGAACATGGTTTAACACCGGATAAACTGGCATATAGAACCAGTCGATATTGATCGTCGCCGGGATCATGGCAAGGTCAGCAGGAGCCTGACTGAGTGCCGGTTTTACAAAGGAAAGCACCATTAGCATGCTGAAGGTGCCGATCGCGAGTTCTTTTGGCGGGTTAACCCTGGGTGAGGCATGTCTTTGAATATGGATCCACATAACAAACAATAGAACCAGGGGCAGGGCTATGTGAATGAAAACCATCAGCGTGAAAAAACGACCACTTAACTTTGCATCAGAAAGAAAATTACGAGCAATGGACTCACCAAATAAAGGTAAGGAGTCGAGTAATTCGCCCGTAGTAATAGCAATGTACTGGGCAAGTTGATCCCAGACCATCCAGTAACCTGAAATACCGGCAGTAAATACCAACCAGAGCATGGGCACACCGGTAAACCAGGCAAACCAGCGTGAACTTCTGAACCGGTCCATGGCAAACTCACGTAGCAGATGCACCATCATCATGACTACCAATGCGTCAGACGCATAACGGTGCAAACTACGCATGATGCCGCCCGCATACCATTGTTCGTGAGTTAAATATTCAAGCGAAGTGTAGGCCTGGGTGACACCTGTATCGAAGAAGATATACAGATACAGACCACTGACAACCACGATCCAGTAATAAAACCAGCCGAGGGCACCGAGTTGATACAGAGGGTTCCATTTGGCGCCAAAGACCACATCGAACCAGTCCTCTATATGTTCAAATATTGTTCTTAATACTTTTTTCAGTGCTAACACGCTCTATGTTCTTCCTTTAATATTATTTTGACGCCACTCACGAATTATAAATGTTGCGATAGCACCGAGTATAAAGATTCCCATGAATATCCCTATAAAAACAGAATAATCAAATTCATAACGACCCGTAAGCGGATCATAGATAGTACAAAACAAACGTACATTGTTTACCCAGCCTTCGACCAGGGTTGCTTCCGTATGTTTTCCAAAAACCAGTTCTTTTAAGGGTTCGACCAGCATTGGTGGTTCGTACTTTACACCATAAATTTGTCGATAAACTACGCCTTCGCCATCGAGTAGTGTTACCTGGGACAGGTGGTCAAAACCTTTTGACGATTCAAAAAAGATAAAGCCTATATCATCGGCAAAAGTCTTAATCGTGCTTTCGTCGGTGCTTAGAAAATCCCAGTTTGGTATGTCCAGATTGCGCTCTTTTGCATATAAGCGCATACGTTCCGGGCTGTCTACGGCGGTATCGAAGCCAATACTTACAACCGAGAAACTATCATCGCCGAGAGCCTCCCTGGCAATCTTTACTACTTCGGCAAGATTATTAGTTAAGGTTGGGCAAATATGATGACAGCTTGTGTAGATTAAACTGACGATTAAAGGCTTACCACGATACTGGGTGATATCGATACTTTGCTTGTCTGTATTTACAAATGTGTAACTATCGATTTTTCTACTAATTGCAGCCTGAGAGAAAGCCAGCGCTTTGTCTTTATCGTAATTATCTGAGGCAGGGGCGTGCTGATGCTCTGTACCTGAAAGCTGGAAAGAAGACAGAAATAAAAAAACAAAACCAATTATTGCTGGAAATAATACATTGGTTGTTTTTTTATAGTCAGAGCATACTGATTTAGCTAATGGCACATGTTTTCCACATAATTTAAATAAACAACACGTCCAGAACACATGCGCACAACAATAAGGTAAGTTGAATTAACGAAGCATGGAAGTTTTTTCGTGCAGTCCCCAGTGAAGGTGATTGTACCATGACGTAACTCGTTTTGAGAAAATATAAGCCACCAGTAAGTGCACCCAGCAGGTATATCCAACCAAGCCCGTAGAAAAAGGGCAGTATCGAAACCACAAGCAATGCCAGCGTATGTGCAAAGATTATTTTTGCAGCGACATCCTTTTCAAACACAGCCGGTAACATAGGCACGCCTGCCTGTTTGTAATCATCAGAAAACACAAATGCCAGGCTCCAGAAGTGCGGAGGGGTCCACAGAAATAAAACAACCGCCAGCAACACCGGGATCATTGATAGTGAAGGGTCAACAACAGCAGCACCTGCAAGTACAGCAAAACTACCGGAAAGCCCACCAATGACGATATTCAGCCAGGTTCTGCGTTTTAACCAGACGGTATAGACAACACCATAGGTAAAGGCGCCCAGGAAAACGTAAAGAGCGGCAATTGAGTTTATCGCCAGGGCTGTGGATAAAACAGAAATTAACAGCATCAGGCAAATAACAGACATCCAGTATCTATCGGCCTGAAACCGGCCTGTAACAAAAGGCCGATTACGGGTGCGTTTCATAAGCGCATCAAGATCGCGTTCCATGAACTGATTGAAAGCACCGGCGCTTGCCGAAGACAGAAGAATGGCGAAAGAAAACAGAACTATCTTCCATGTCGCTGGTAATGGACCAGGCGTAACCGCAAGACCTGCCAGTCCGCTCAGCATGATTGCAAAACCAATCCTGAGCTTACAGACGGACGTTATCTCACGAATTACGCCGGACATCATTACTATTACCTCAGCCTAGCGCAGAGGCCAGACTTCAGCGAGGTATTTCCAGTTTACAAAGTAGTACAGTACGAAACTTGTGAAAAATACCGCAACCAGGATCAGTGTACCCGGAATGTTCGGATGCTCTTCACTTCCATATTCGCTAACCACTGTAGCTTCTTCTTCGGCTGCGACAGGTTCATTACTGGAGGCAATCTTTTTACCAAACAGAATTGAGCCGACTACCACCACGATAAAGATTGCGCCACCAAGGCCAGCTAAAACTGCACTCATGCCGTTCAGACCCATCATCAGGTTCGCCGCGCCGGGGAAGTCATAAGGAAGCACCGCGTCAGCCTGGGAGATATCCCAATGACGTCGTGGTACACCCAGGGTTCCCGCACCCATCATGAATACCGAAATACCCGCTACACCCAAACCGAATACATAGGGTTGAATCTTGGCAAACCAGGGCAATATGAGCTCGCGTTGAAAGATGAGAGGCACCAGTAGATAGGTGACCGCCATAAAGGCAAGTGTGGTACCAGCTACAACAGTTGCATGGAAATGTCCCGGGACATATATGGTGTTATGAATAATCAGGTTGATTTGTTCCACACCCATAACGACACCGGAAATACCGCCGAGGAAACCAAACAGTATCAGGGAGATAAACATTCCTGAGAACGCTGGATTACCCCATGGGCATTTGCGTAGCCACTCGAAAAGACCATTGGTATAGCCTTTCTTTCGTTGCGCTGCTTCCATCGAGCCCGGAACGGTCAGACCATGAATCATACTGCCGAGTACCGCCAGGTAGATGGCATAACTGGTGTTGAATATTTTCCATTCGGAACTGATACCCGGATCAACCAGTAAATGGTGAGCACTGGCAAGTTGTAGAAACAGGATATACAGCAGGAATGCACCACGACTGACCTTTTCTGATAAAGGCTTCGCACCCAGTGTTACCGCCGATATCAAATACCAGATGGAAATGTGTGCAGCTACATTTATTTGTTGTGACGAGTGACCGAAGGCCCACCATACCGTTCGATACATTAATGTATCAAGATGGTTCACATAACCGATAGACCAGAGAAAGGTTGGTATCAGGATGATTGCACCGGAGGCGATGGTGAACACGGCAATGATAGCCGCAACTGTTGCACCAAAGGTAACCAGTGGCACCGAGCCCTCATAGGTCTTCTCCTGTTTCGCGATAACCAGGGTACCAAAGAAGACGAAACAGCCGACCAGGGCTCCCACCGCAAATAGTATGACTCCTGCATAAAAAGAAGGATCTGCCTTTAACGGTACGTAGGAGGTAAACATCACACTGGAGTTGCCCTGTAGTACGGCAACGTTAGTGATAAGCGCACCAATTAGCATTAGCGCAAATCCAGCCCAGGCTATTTTCGGCGTTGCCAGGCGGCAACCTAATAGTACGGATGATGCGAAATACAACACCGCTATTTCAAAGAAAATAATCCAGACCACCAGCAGGTTTATACCATGTGCAGTTAATGCGAGGTAAAACCAGTCAGCAGGCAGTAAATGGACAGCCTTCCAACGTGTCAGTGCCACCATTATTCCGAAGATTCCGCCTACGAGAAGGAAGACCACCGCAACAACAGCATTGGCTTTAATCAGGTTTTCCGCTGATTTATAAACACGTAGTCCCGTCGTTTGGCATATTCTGTATTGTTCTTTAATTGCCATTTTCTATGTCCCCTCGTTATCGACTACGTACATCCTGCCGAGCATCTGATGATGTCCGATTCCACAATACTCATTACAAACAATGCCGAATTCTCCGCTTGTCGTCGGAGTGATTGTGATGACCATTTCGTAGTCAGGATGTATCTGCAAATTGATATTTACTGGCTGTAAAGAGAAACCATGCATCCAGTCCAGAGAAGAGAGATGCAGGCGATAACTTTTACCCTTTTCCAGTTCCAGAATCGGCCACCATTGCCAGAGCCGGGCGATCAGGTATACATCTTCGCCGACGGGCGGATGTACAACCGGGTAACCAGATTCTTCACGAACTGTATATTTATCCACCATTGTCTGTGTCTTGGCAGAAAAATCTTCAGCTGTGATCCGATATGCTTCATTGGACAGGTTTTGTTCGCCGTATGCATGCCAGTAAACCATCATGAAAAACATGATTAGTCCCCAGACAAACGCGATGATGACCCACATAAGTTCTGATTTTGGAACAGGCTCGTTCCACCAGATCTTATTTTTTGGAGGGCTAACTGACATAGTGTTCTCTCCTTAAAATTATTATTTCGCTATTGGAATTGTGACGATTTCCATGATTCCCCAAATGATATAAAAAACTGTTGGAATCGTGACTCCCAAAAAGAGCAGTAGAAACGGGTTATCCAGAATTTGTTGCATAACAGGTATGCGTTCAGGCTCTGATTCGTCCGTGCCAGACGCATTGTTTTCTTCAGACATACGACCCCCTTAAGAGTATTAAATAAATGCCGGTCGAATTTAGTCTGTGTGCAGCCTGATGTCGTTGATCTAGATCAACAAGCTCAGGGAAAACCTAGGGGAAAGGAAAAAACTTATAAATCAGGGACTAACACTCGAATTACAGCGAATGTAAAGAGCGCCAGGATGAGGATAATTGCGAAAAATACCATATCACGATGTTCAAATTTTTGACCCTTCGATTCTTCAATTTTCAGCAGTATTTTGTCCGCACCGACATAGAGCGCAATACCGACAAGGGTGTATACCATCATTTCTATCATTTGAGCTTGTCCTGACTAATTATGGAGCTGAACATCACTGATTTTCGAATTAACGGCTGCTAGAATAACATCAATTTTATTGAGGCTTTAGATGCTTTCCATAAATCCACCCAAAAATGCGGTAATCGATGTCCTGAGGCTTAACATAATATAAGCATGCCAAATCCAACAGCTACGGAATACCCGAAGAAAGTATTTATGCTACTTAACTGCAGTGCATTGCTCATGTCATTACTGATTGTATTTCTGAGCACGCATATCAGGTTAGGTGAGGCCGGACTGGGTTGCCAGCCATGGCCGGAATGTTATGCGCAATTATCGTTTGCAGACGGCATCAAAGGATTGCAGATACCTGAAACCGCTTTCAAGACTTTTCGTGCAATGCATAGGCATGTTGCCAGCATTCTGGGGCTCAATATATTGATTATTATGTTGATGTCTATTCGATATCGAAAGCAAATATCCCCACGTTTACCTGTATTGATGTTCCTGGTTGTTTTGTTTCTTTCAATATTGGGTATTGCCACCCCAACCAGGAGTCTGCCACTGGTGACTTTGGGAAATATACTGGGTGGAATTGTTCTTGCCGGTCTAATCTGGAGACAAATTATAAGAATCCGGGAAAGAACAGAAGTAAGTGGGCCGCGAATATTATTATTGTTATCAATAACACTGACTCTACAACTTATCAGTGGGGCCTGGGCGAGTGCAAACTACACTGGTTCTGCATGCCCGCAAATATTCTCCTGTACTTACACGGAGAATATATCCGCAAACATTGTTAAAAGCTTTAATGTGTTTCGCCATTTAAATCTGGACGAGCAAAGCTACCTTGTACTTGATGTCAGCTCCAGCATAGTTCAATTAAGTCATAGGGTAATAGCGGTGATTCTGCTGCTCATCATATTAGTGGGCTTATGGACAGTAAAAGCCAGACACCCGGAATTGCTTAAACCGATGTACATTGTCACTGGTGTTTTTATCGCCGAGTTTGCACTGGGTGTCTTTAACGTACTTGCTGATATGCCTCTATGGACTAATACGCTACACAATTTACTGGCGGTGGGATTATTGTTCGCTACGATTAACCTGACTACTCAAATTCACTTTAATAAAAAATAAT
>JABHFC010000369.1 GCA_018676275.1 Gammaproteobacteria bacterium
TCTTGTATAGAACCTGCCTCTTCTCATTCGAGAGGCCAGATCATAGGATTCTTCACGAAAAATATAAGGGCAAGGAAAACTAATTGTTTTGTCCGCTGGCAGTAGTTCTTTTACTGCTTCATCTACAATCTCAGCAGGGCTGACAATGGGGGTTGGCCAAACGGCATGTCCATAGTAACCACTGCCCTCGTAAACCAAACTCCTATGCGTATCTATTCCTAACATCATGGCTTTGTTACCTATCTCGCACTCAAGCTTTCATCAACTCCTTCATGACCTTATTAATCTCGGCGATAACGTCGTTGAGATTTAGTTCGTCTATCTTATTTTTCCTGAGAAACGCTTTCCACCGTGCATCAAACACATCAATGGATTCAGGTATGAGCGATAGTGGTGTTCCCCTGTTCTCCAGTGTTTCAGAAATAGCCGCTTTTAAGATAACTGCATCAAGACCATTTCTTCTGATGAGTTGATAACAGTCATAGAAATCTTTCATTCTGCTGTTAAGTTCACCAAGATAAAGAATGGCCTCAACTTTTTCAGAAAATATGTATTCCGGTGGGTAGGCACTCAGTGTAATGCTGTCCTCAAACAGTGGGGCATTCGATCCCATCAGTTCAACGTCTAACACACGTGGACGAACTACATCCCCGACGCCAATGTCTATGGAGACCTTATTTTTAATTTGTCCAAGCTGACCCTGTACTGTGATCCGGTAGCCCGGATACTTCTTATGCTGGAGCGAAAGCTCTACAACCGATACTGAAGAAAAAATGAAGTCATCACCCACATCCAGGATCGCGATTTCTTCAATAACTGTCTTAATTGTGTCAATGCTACCTTCTATCTGCGTCAGGAGAAAATCGATGTCCTTGGTCTCCCGACCGATGTCGATAAATTGGGCCAAACACATGCCACCCTTAAAGATGAGCTTGTCCGCATAAGCGGATTGACCGATTCTCACCAGGAAACGCTCAAGAAAGAGTGTGTCCAGCAATAAATTGAACGGTGTATTCGACGCTTTTGAAAGTTGTTTCAGCTTGTCTTTGACACGCTGCTCGGTGGCTTGACTCATGTAATTAGCGCCATAGTATATTCCCGCACTTTCGATGCCCGGAGTGCCGTGATGTATTGGTTCAGTTTCTTGATATTAGGTTTGCCAATGTCACCATTGAGGTAGCGCTTCAGCGCTTTCATCGCGGTTTCAATATCAAGCAGTCGAAAGGAATCAATGATCGTTCTTTCTACGTCGAATATCTTGACCTTGACACCCGCCAGTTCGATTTTCTTGACACCGAGTTCCATGTTTCGCATTCTCACAATGTGACACAGGGGGAATTTGGCCTTGGAGTGATCGTTGTCAACGGCGATCCAGAATTCCCGCATCATTTCATCGGTGAGGTCATAATAGACCAGTGCCGAAATCAGGCAGATCACCCCACTCCTTATATTACTGGCGGCGATGGCCAGATCTTCCCATTTCAGATCCTCGTCTTTAGACGCATACTTTGGCGAGCAATAGACACCGTGAGCAATTCTTTCGAATTCTCCAGTGCTGGCATAATAACTGAGCATGCGGCGGGATATACCGCATTTTTCAGCCTCTGCAGTAGTAAAGAACGGTCGTTTTTCCAGTTTTTTGATGTTTTTTTTCATGTAACTATTAACCCTTGAATAGAATATATGAGGGTATATTGTTACATTTTAAAGAAAAGTTAAATTATTGCAAATGGAATCAAAGTATCATCAATAATACGGATTAATACCGAAACCCGTGCAGATGAGCTGAATGCCAAAAATACATCTTTGAGCGTAGTCCACTCAAGTTGATTTTGCTAAGTCTGGTGAATACACACTACTTAATTAATGTATCAAAGTTTATTTGGATATTATCGTCCGTAGAGACGACGCCTGAATGATTCCAAAAGTCACTTTCTACAACATTGCTGAGTTGTTGAAATGAATCTGCTGGTCCAACACTGTACCGTGGGAATACAATGTTACTTTCTTTGATGGCGCCGAAGGATCTACCTGGAAATTGACCACCGTATCCATCCACCTCTAATACGCCACAAACGTTATTTATTTGAACTTCCAATGCATATTCTAAATTATGTGTGTCTGTCGCATTACGTACCCTTTGTAAATAATACAACGTATTGCATACTAAGCCCATAAACCATGTTGGGTAAATTATATTTCTATTATCATTTTCATTTGCTAAAAATATTAATTCTATGAGTCCATTACTTAATATTTCAACACTAAGAAAATAGTCTGTCTCTGTTCCTTCAGAATACGTCCCTCGCAGTATGGGTTTCCAGGCACCATGACTAAAAGGAAGGTATAGGTCAAACGCTGAGCTGTTATTAAATACCCCTTTAAACGTGAGAATGTTTGCTTTCACATCAGTTCTATTATGAACATCATTGACATGTATCTCACTTGTGGGGATAACGGTCATTCGTACCCCGTAAATTTTATGCTGGGCATCCTTTCTAAACGTTATTAATCTTTCTTCAAACTTATCTTTCTTTTCCTGGAACAGCGCCTCTATTCTGGCCATTCCTCTTTCGGTGTATAATGTTAAATCTTGAATTTCTCTCATGGTCATTTTTTCAGTTCGGTCTGCTCGCCTGATATAGCATTCCCGTGTGTCCATATGTCGATGTGGTGCTAATCTGGATTGGGGTACATTAATAAGCACGACACCGCCGCCGTTATCATCCGTCACGACACCGCATGATTCA
>JABHFC010000370.1 GCA_018676275.1 Gammaproteobacteria bacterium
CGACACACGCGTTATGGTGCTCGATGATGTTCCCGGTTTTTACCGTGACCCGCATAAGGACTTCTGGGGGAGAATAGGCATTGATGCGACGATGCCGCTTGATCGCAAGGACGAATTTATTCGCAAGAGTGTACCGGGTGTGGACGAGATTAACCTCAAGGATTATGTCCAGTTGAAATAACCAGGAAATTTTGATGAAAACGCCAGGTGTAACAGTAATCGGTGCCGGGCTTGCCGGTCTAACGGCAGCTTATCGATTGAAGCAGCGCGGCCTTGCTGTAAAAGTTTTGGAGGCTAACTCAGAGCCCGGCGGCAGAATGGCGCAAAGACAGGAGCACGGTATGACATACAATACCGGCGCACGTCTGTGTTATTCATTTTATTCAAATCTGCTTGAACTTGTTTCGGAACTGGGTCTCGAAGACGCCATAGTCAGGCACGGCAATATGAAAATTATGTGCCGGGAACCAGACAAACAATATGTAATACCGTTGAAACCCGGGCTGGGTCTGTTAGTGCATTCTGAATTACCCTGGAATGAGAAATTGGCCTTGCTTCGGCTTTTACCTGATTTAATTAAAGCGCGTATAAAAATAAACCCTGGCTGGATGATGACAGCAGCCGATTTTGACGAACCGAGCCTTGCAGAATACTTACGCCAGAAAGTCGGTCCCGTTTTCCTTAAGAAATTTGTTGAGCCAGTGTTTCGATGTACGCGAAGCTGGAACCCGGATCAGGTTTCCCCGGCGCTTTTTATCAGCACCGCCGCACAGATGGATCCAGGTAGTTACACCTTTGGTTTTCAGGAAGGCATGGGACAATTGACAGCTGAACTGGCAAAACAGCTTGATATTGAGTACCAGGCACATGTCAACGATGTCAGGCGTATTGCTAACGGTAAATGTCTTGTTCGTTATAAGCGTGATGGTGTTGAAAAAGAAATAGAATCAGACATCGTTATACTTGCGGTGGAAGGAGCACGGGTTACTAATTTGCTTTCAGAACCTGAGCAGACAGAAGAAGAATTTTTCCAGTCTGTAAAATACAACCCTCTTGGTGTTGTGCATGCGAAAGTTGAATCGAAACAGCCATCGGGCGTTACTTTCTTTTCCCGTGACTGTTCTCCTGATATATCGATTGTCGAAATAGGTCAGCAAAACGGTTTTTATAAATTATATTGCCAACTGACACCGGAGCTTTCCAAAAAACTTAAAGATGACGGAAACACGAGTGATATCTACTCAGTTATTAAGGAAAGTCTACTAGCTCTTTGTCCTAAATTAAAAATTAATGAGCAAAGTATTGTTAATCAATGGATTGAAAACAAGATCCCCTATTTTTATCCAGGTTATATAAAAAATGTGACAAAGTTTCAGGATTACCAGGATGATTCGCGGCGTCGCATATATTACTGTGGTGATTATCTGTCACAGGCTTTGCTGGAAGGTGCATGCCAGAGTGGTAACCATGTGGCGGACAATATCGCCAGGCATTGGTTAAACGAAACATAATCCAGTTACAAATATTTTTTATTCTGGAGTGTCTAGTCCAGATAATAGAATGTCTTAAAAAACAATTCACTGTAGAGCGTACAGATGTCACAAACTGAAACGTGGTCCTCAAAACTGGTTTTCCTGCTGGCTGCTGTAGGCGCTGCCGTCGGACTGGCCAATATATGGAAGTTCCCCTATACCGCGGGCCAACATGGAGGTGGTGGATTCATGTTGGTTTATCTGGTCGCTATCATCTTTATTTCCTTCCCGGTTGTTGTTACAGAGTTATTACTTGGACGCAGGGGCAAGGCAGGACCGGTAACTTCTATTGTAAATGTGGCCAAAGAGGCGCGAGCTTCTCATCTATGGGGTCTTGCTGCTTACGCAGGTACATTTTCCGCTGTGCTGGTGATGGGTTTTTATTTTGTCATCACCGGTTGGATAATATTTTATGGACTGCAAATGTTAACAGGTGAAATGAGAGGCTTATCGCCGGATCAGATAGCTCAGTTCTTCGATGAGGTAACACACAATGAACAACGAACAGTCATTTTTCAAAGCATTGCCGCATTAATCACCTGGGTCGTCGTTGCAGCGGGCTTGAAAAACGGGATCGAGCGTTTTGTACGTTACCTGATGCCATTACTGTTGGTGCTTTTGATCATGATCGGAATTTATGCTGCCATTTATGGAGACCTTATGGCGGCTCTGAAATTTCTTTTCCAGGTCAAGTTTGAAGAAATTACTGCGAAGACAGTATTGTATGCCAGTGGCCAGGCTTTTTTTACAGTGGGTGCGGGTTCTTGTGTGATGATTGTTTACGGTGCGTTTCTACCGAGCTCAGTATCAATCATGAAATCC
>JABHFC010000371.1 GCA_018676275.1 Gammaproteobacteria bacterium
CTGTTTTTTGCTCAACTTCTTCAATCAGGCTAAGCAAGTCACCCATACCAAGAATTCGTGAAGCAACACGATCCGGATAAAATGGGGTTAATTCATCGCTCTTCTCACCGGTACCCATGAACAGTATGGGTTTCCCGGTAACATGACGTACCGACAATGCGGCACCACCGCGGGCGTCACCATCTGTCTTTGTCAGTATCACCCCGGTCAGAGGCAGAGCAGTATCAAAAGCCTGTGCAGAATTGACAGCGTCCTGGCCGATCATGCTATCGATAACGAAAATCGTGTCTGAAGGATTAACAGCAGCGTGTAGCTGTTTTACTTCTTCCATCATTTCATCATCAATGTGCAGACGACCCGCAGTATCAACGATTAGCACGTCCATGAATTGTTCACTGGCGTGTTTAATCGCCGCGCTGGCAATGGCCACAGGTTTTTGCTTTGAGTCGCTTGCAAAGAACTCCAGGCTGTTTTCACCAGCAAGCACCCTGAGTTGCTCAATAGCTGCAGGTCGATAGACATCACAACTGACTGTCATTACTTTCTTGTTCTGGGTTTCCTTTAACCAGCGCCCCAGCTTTGCAACAGTTGTCGTTTTACCCGCGCCTTGCAGACCGGCCATAAGAATAATTGCAGGAGGTTGGGTGTTCAGATTAAGAGAAACATTGGATTCACCCATCAAACTGACGAGTTCTTCGTTGACGATCTTGATTACCGCCTGACCGGGTGTAAGACTGGTCATTACTTCCTGGGCAATGGCTCTGGCTTTGACGTGCTCAATGAAATCCTTTACAAATGAAAGGGCAACATCTGCTTCCAGTAAAGCCATACGAACTTCTCGTAGCGCCTCAGCTATATTGTCTTCGGTCAGACGTCCATGACCGCGCAGGTCCTTAAAAACTTGCGAGAGTCTATTACTTAAATTGTCAAACATAGTCTCTTCAATACTCCAGGGTATAAATTATCAGTTTAGTTATACGATAAGGCTAAATAATTATAGCCGAATCCATGTCTATTAAACATTTCGCCACACTATAGGCAGCAAGTGCCGAAGTCTTTGGACTGTCAATCAAAGGTCGACCGGAAAGACTAATCCGGAAAGAACCGCTTACCGCGTCAACTTCTATCTCGTGTATATTCTCTGTTGCCTCTGGATCTGCAATTAATTCGACGCTGGTATTATCAAAACCCAGTCCAGCCAGCGCCACAGTAGCTGCGACATTACTGTTTTTAGGATAAAGCAATGCGGCTTCACGGGCACTGCCCTTGTAAAAACATTCAGCGTCTTCTAATTCAGCCAGATTCAATTTTTCCTCAGCCGCAGTTCCAGACCAGGCCATCGCTGGTTTGCGCGCCTTGTAAGTAACGCTATTCAGACCAGCAAGGCGTGCCGCACTGAGGGCATCAATACCACCTACGGCTCCAGCTGGCAGAAACATTGTAGCCTTTCCATCAATAGCGGCGGCATGTAAACGTTCGTAGACCTGCTCATCTGCCAATACGCCGATTGATATAACCAGTAAATCAATTCCAGCCCGTAGAATTTGCTCACCGTACTGCAGAACTGCAGAATGTCCTGCACACTCGGCGACAACATCCGGTTTAAGTGCCAGCAAAGCCTGAAGGTCATCTAGCACCGGTAGATCGAACTGGTTTTCATCCCTGGTCTGACTCAGATGCTCGGGTGCCACAATTGCGCCGATGACCTCACAAGCAGATATGGACTTATTTCCCATCAATGAGGACACCACGACTTTGCCCATGCCGCCAAGACCTATTAGCCCTATGCGCATGCTAAATATACCGGGAAAAATTGAAATAGATTCGAAACATACAAATTACGACGAAATACACTCACTAATATTCTGGTTAACTTCTTATTGTATATAATTCGATTTAGGAACTGTAATAATATATTTCATCAGTCAAAAATTATTGGCAACTGAAGCCCGCTCAATGCTGACAAAAAGACAACATCATAAGCATTATCCTCAGGAAACAGTTACACTTAGGGTCAAAATCAATCAGGAAAAATCTTTTGCTCTGGGGTTACATTGCAATAATCAGCTATCTGATCACCACTATCTGGATCGGTGTCAGTATTTTTAAACTGAATGAAAGTCCCTTTCTGACCAGGAAACTGCCAACTCTTGGTCTCGGCGCTTGCGCCCTGGTGCTGCACGCCCTCGCTCTTTATCAAAACACCCTTACCGACGGTGGTATCAATCTCGGCTTTTATAATGCACTTTCCCTCATAAGTTGGGTGGTAGCCTTGCTGGTAATTCTGGTCAGTACCATCAAGCCGACAGACAACCTGGCCTTAATTTTTCTGCCCGCTGCGGCATTGGCATTACTGCTGGAATTGTTGATGCCAAATACTTATTTCCTGCCGGAGAGTCTTAGTACTGGTTTGCGACTGCACATATTGTTATCTATTACTGCCTACAGTCTTCTTACTATCGCTGCAGTACAAGCCATCATTTTTGCCATTCAGGAACGACAGCTCCGGAATAAGCACCCTACTAAAAGCATGCGCCTGTTACCGCCGATGCAGTCTATGGAAGATTTGCTGATTCAGATGTTAGCCATTGGCTTTTTTCTGCTAAGCCTGAGCCTTTCATCCGGTCTTATGTTTGTCAGTGATATTTTTAACCAGCATCTTTCCCATAAAATCGTATTCTCAATTTTGGCCTGGTTCATCTTTGGACTGGTTTTGTGGGGGCGATGGGCCTGGGGATGGCGAGGCAGAAAGCTGATCCGCTGGACTCTGGGAGGTTTCAGTCTGCTTATCCTTGCCTATCTCGGTTCCAAGCTTGTTTATGAGTTTATTCTCTAGAATTAATACTGACTAAGCAGCAAATCCGCTTATAACGACCCAGGCAACGAGAACTTCTTTGAACGAAATTCCCTTATCTATTTTATTCGGCATACTGTTTTTACTGATTTTTTTATCTGCGTTTTTTTCCAGTTCTGAAACCGGCATGATGGCGCTGAA
>JABHFC010000372.1 GCA_018676275.1 Gammaproteobacteria bacterium
CATGATTCACTCATTTTTATACAAGAGAGTATATAAATATTGATATTTATTAATAGTATACAGAAGCCTGCTACTGGAGTTTGTCCGGCAATTACCGAATTCTGCAATTTCACACCGATTACTGATTTTTACCCAAAAGTAACACTGATAATTTTATACTGTTGAGAAGCAGCTCCGACGCGACGACACATTATGATTAATTTATATCGTAAAACAAGAAAGTCTTGAAACTACAGACTATTTCAGTGAGAGGTACTTGTTTGGATTCAGATGTTTACCGTGTCTGAGCACTTCGAAGTGGACGTGAACGCCGGTGCTACGGCCTGTGGCGCCCATTAATGCAATAATTTCGCCTTTTTCAATCTTTTCACCCACAGTCACCAGATTCTTTTTATTATGTGCGTAACGAGTGGTGTAGCCATTACCATGGCTAATTTCAACAAGATCACCATAGCCATAGCGTAAACCCGACCATATCACGATACCCGCAGCCACGGCCGTAATAGGCGTCTCCAGTTTCCCGGCAAAGTCCATGCCCTGATGAAACTCCTTTTTGCCACTGATAGGATCTGTTCTATAGCCATATAGGGAAGACATCCATCCACCCAGAGCCGGCCTGCCTTCGGGCAGCGTTTGTTCCTGCAATGCCCGATCAATAAGCATTGATTCCATTGCAGTCAGTTTTTCACGTCTATCATTCAGGGTGTGCTCAATAGTATCCAGGCTGAGGGTTAGATCAGAGATACCCATAGATTGTTGACCCGGAGCTGGTGCTGGTCCACCCATACCCGGGGTATTCATCACCCCAAATTCGATATCCTCCAAATCCGCCATATCCGCCAAACGTGCACCCAGTGCATCAATTCTCATGACGTGTCCCTGTAACAGACTAAGACGACTGGCCATAGCATCAAGGCTTTTCTCAGCATTTTGCCTGACCTGATTCAACGTCTCTTGCTGGTTTTCCAGTTCCGTATACCAGAGTGAATTGGCCTGTCCTTTTACTGAAGCCAGATAGTTGGATGTCTGTTGACCGCCATATTGCATACCAGCATAAAACAGAAGCCCACTGGCAAGCAGAAAACCAAGGCACAAAGCAGAAAGACCAAAAGGACCTAGCCTGAAGGCTCTTCGCTTGACACTGGCTTTTGAAAAAATCAGGATATCCATTGTTAACAAGTCTGGTTACTATGGCTTATGGCTACAGGCAAACAAAAAGGGAGCGTCGCAATTCAGAGCTTATTGCATGACGATAAAAGTACATTCGCCGCTTTATACCAACGTTCGACTGAACTTCAAATTTTTCAGGAAAAACTGAAAGCAAAACTACCTTCTCCTCTCTGTGATCACTTCATTTTAGCTAATATCGATAAGACTACTCTGACTCTACATACAGATAGTCCAGCCTGGGCGGCGAGATTCCGATTCATAACACCAGACATACTGAGTCACGCTCAAAAACTCTGCAGTCCATACTCCCCAAAAACAATACGCATTAAAGTCGTACCGCCCGTTAGTTCATCAAAACAAAAGAAACGAACGCTTAATCTTTCCAGCAAAAATGCAAAGTTAATTCTGGATACTGCCAATTCAATTACTGATCCTGTTTTAAGAGACGCCCTTATCAGGTTATCTCAACATAAATCGTAATCTTTATATCTAACTAACCGGGATAGGCTGGATGAATGATATAGGTAAATCTACCTTATCTTCAAAACTAACCAATTCCCAGGCGTCCTCTGTTGCTAATAATTTTTTCAATAAACGGTTGTTAAGTTCATGACCAGATTTGTAGCCCTGAAAGGAGCCAATCAGACTATGACCGAGTAAATACAGGTCTCCAATGGCATCCAGGATTTTGTGTTTGACACATTCATCCTCATAACGTAATCCATCATCATTCAATACACGATAATCATCAACCACCACAGCATTATCCAGACTCCCTCCTAATGCCAGGTTATTTTCCCGCAAAAGTTCTACGTCTCTCATAAAACCAAAAGTTCTGGCTCGACTTACTTCCTTAACAAATGAAGTGGTAGAGAAATCTATCTCAGCGCGACAATTTTTTTCATTAAAAGCGGGGTGATCAAATTCAATACCAAATCCTACTTTGAAACCATTAAAGGGTTCGAACATTGCCCACTTATCGTCGTCTTCAACCTTCACCTTCTTTTTTATACGAAGAAAACGTTTTAATTCACTCTGTTCTTCAACACCTGAAGATTGCACCAGAAATACAAATGGACCAGCACTACCATCCATAATAGGTACTTCATCTGCACTTAAATCAATATATGCGTTATCAATACCAAATCCAGCCAATGCTGAAAGCAAATGTTCAACCGTTGATATTCTAACGTTGTCCTTGATCAGCGTGGTGGAAAGATTGGTATCGCCAACGTTCTCGGGCTTGGCTTTGATTTCGACTGCCGGTGTGACATCCACTCGACGAAAAATGATCCCGGTATTTACCGCTGCAGGGCGCAGGGTTAAAAAAACTTTTTTCCCCGTATGTAGTCCGACACCTGTGGCTCGGATGACATTTTTTAATGTTCGTTGCCTTATCATTTTTATTATCCGTTATTATTGCCGAGCTTCCCCAACGGCATCCTACTGTTTTACGGGCAAATCTTGATACTGTCAAGTTCAGTTTGTCGTATACATACAACTCCTCTTTTTCAGTTTTTGGGCAATAAATATCACTTTTCAGCGCCACTTATCTTTAGCAGAGCTCATTTTCTCGCTCCCGACTACCACTATATAAATATAAGCACATGATATTTAAATTATTTTCGTACTAAACCCGGGTATTAGTCAGCCTGTCGTCGCAAAAATGCAGGTATATCAAGATAGTCAGGATCATCTTCCAGAGATGCAGGTGATACCTGAGCATCCTGATTTCTCATAATCGTCGGTCTTTCCAATTCCTTATAATCAACCGCAGCGGCCGCATTTGCAGGTTTTACCAGTTTCATCTTCGATAGCTCTTCGCTGGCTTGAGTAGCAAGTCCGGTCGCAACTATGGTCACCCGCATTTCCCCGCTCATTTCCGGATCTATGACCGTACCTACCACAACCGTCGCATTATCAGAGGCAAATTGTTTAACAGTACTGCCAACCTCGTCAAACTCACCTATAGACAAATCCAGACCCGCGGTAATGTTGACCAGGATACCTTTGGCGCCGGAAAGGTTTATGTCTTCCAGCAAGGGACTGGATATAGCAGCCTCTGCCGCCACCTTTGCACGATCTTCGCCAGTCGCTTTACCAGATCCCATCATGGCCATACCCATCTCTGACATAACTGTTCGAACATCAGCGAAATCCACGTTGATTAAACCCGGGCAGGTGATTAACTGGGCAATGCCCTGTACGGCACCAAGCAATACGTCATTCGCAGCACTGAACGCATTCAACAAACTTACGTCTCTACCTAAAACACTCAACAATTTTTCATTTGGAATTGTAATTAGAGAATCAACATACTGTGCGAGATCCCGAATTCCGTCTTCCGCTATTTGTGCACGTTTTTTACCTTCGAAACCAAATGGTCTGGTTACTACTGCTACAGTCAGGATCCCCATCTCTTTCGCGACCTGTGCAACAATTGGTGCTGCACCAGTTCCGGTACCACCACCCATTCCTGCAGTGATAAACACCATATCCGAACCGTCAAGAACATCCATCAATCGATCTCTGTCTTCCAATGCCGCTTGTCTGCCAACTTCTGGATCAGCTCCTGCGCCAAGACCTTTAGTAACATTACCACCCAGTTGCATTATTGTTCGTGCTGACGAGTTTTTAAGTGCCTGTGAATCTGTATTGGCACATATGAATTCAACTCCTTCAATATTGACGGTTAACATGTGCTGCACGGCATTTCCGCCGCCACCGCCTACACCAAGGACCTTAATTATTGCTGCCTGATTTGCAGCGTCGACTAGTTCAAACATTGTCTACCCCCCTTTCTCTCGTATATAAAATAAAAATTATCTAAACCTGTTTTTCCAGGAACCCTTTTATGGCTTACCAGGATTAACAAGTGCCTAAAAATTGCCATTGAACCAACTCTTCATTCTTTCCCAAATACCTTTCATGCCTCCATCTACGTGCATACTGGAGACACCGTTTTGTACCTGACGTTGACCGAATAGTAATAGTCCAACACCAGTTGCGTAGATTGGATTCCTGACCACGTCGGCCAGTCCACTTACATGTTGTGGCATTCCTATCCTTACCGGGATATGAAAAATCTCCTCTGCCAATTCAACTGCTCCTTCCATTTTCGAACTACCACCTGTTAAAACGACACCTGCTGCAATCAG
>JABHFC010000373.1 GCA_018676275.1 Gammaproteobacteria bacterium
AAATAAAAATAAATTGATAGATGATCTTTACAGTTCTAAAGCGCATCACTACCTGTCTCACCTGTTCTGATACGCACGGCATTCTCTATGTTGAGTACAAAAATCTTACCGTCACCTATTTTGCCGGTTTCAGCGGACTGACAAATTGTGCTAATCACTTCTTCTACCTGCTCATCATCAGTAACAATTTCCAACTTTAACTTCGGCAAGAAGTCGACAATATATTCCGCGCCTCTGTACAGCTCGGCGTGACCTTTTTGCCTACCGAAGCCCTTAATCTCCGTAACTGTTAGTCCCTGTATCCCCATTGAAGCCAGTGCCTCTCGCACATCATCCAGTTTGAAAGGTTTGACAATCGCTATAAGCAATTTCATAAATATCTCCTCTGTATATTCCGTTTAGATTTCGAGAATGACTAGAAACTGCTGCCAACACTAAATACCACAGCCTGGCAAAGCTCATTCGTGCCACCATCACATTCATCACTGGCGTCATTCCAGGAGATACTTAAATCAGCAGGTCCAAAACTCCGGCTTATTCCGATGCTGTAATGAACATAATCAAATCCAGCCGGTCCTGATAATTTGTCACCCTCGATGTCCTGATGACCAACATAAAAAGACAGGCCAAAGTCATTTGGTAAACTGAGATCAAGACTTCCATAGACATATACACCATCGCCGTCTTCACCAAAAAAGTCCGGGGAGTAAGCCACACCTGCCCCCACAGTTGGTTCCAGCTGAATATTTTTAAAGGTATAGCCAAGGTTTGCATAAGCTTCGAAGAAATCCTCTTCCGGCTGAGCATTTGAACCCGGGTACATATAGTAAAGACCACCTACATCCCAACTGATGCCATTACCAAGCTCACCTGAAATACCTCCATAGATATCAATCTCCAGACTTTCCGCAAAATCAATATTAGATGCCCATGTACCAACATAAACACCTGTAGGGGCGTGGGCATAATCAAATCCACCTTGTAAGGCAAAATTTTCATTAGTCTGCGATATACCCCGATAAAGGTAATCTGTAAGCATGGATACATTGGCGCTAAATTCGTGAGGACTATCTTCTGCATAAACCTGAGTCGTACATAGGCTGGATATTCCTAAAACAATACCGGCTGCAAACTTCTTCATTTTTTTCTCCTAAAACTAAATACGTGAGTGTCATTGTTCATAATTCAAATGCATTGATTGCACCGAACGTGCCAACAATGATTTACTTTTTTATAAACAACTAGTTATGGAGATAAAGGCCAGATATGACAAAAAATGATGCTAACTACATGGAGCCGGTTTCGCACATTAAACGTGCGCAATTTTATGGTCTTGCACTTTTATGGTGCTACAGATAATTTACTTTTAGTGGCTGTTCACTGCATACTGTCCTGAAATAAATAAGTAATTTGAGCGTATGCACAAACAGAATAGAAACGGCGACTTTGTTCAGGAAGTTTTCAAATTAATTCCTGATGATCTACGCAAACATAAAGACGGCATTAAAAAAAACGTGCAGGCAGCAATCAATGCCAGCCTGGTTAAAATGGAATTAGTTACGAGGGAAGAATTCGACATACAAGCAGAGTTGTTAAGTAAAACAAGAGCATTGATAGACGAACTGGAAGAAAAAGTTTCGCATCTTGAATCACAACTATCTGAAAAAGACAGATAAGCTGGACGCTATGGACTTATTAAATAAAGGAATATGCAAATGGATGTTGCGATTGTACACAGCCGTGCACTGACAGGTATAAATGCACCTCAAGTTATTGTAGAAGTTCACCTGAGTCGGGGCTTACCCAGTCTGTCTATAGTGGGTTTGCCAGAGACAGCGGTAAAGGAAAGTAAAGATCGCGTTCGCAGTGCCATTCTTAATAATCATTTCGAATTTCCCTTAAGTCGTATCATTATTAATCTTGCTCCTGCAGATCTTCCCAAAGAGGGCGGGCGATTTGACCTCGCTATTGCGATTGGAATACTGGCTGCTTCCGGACAACTGCCACATGCAGAATTAGGAGAGTACGAATTTGTTGGTGAACTGGCGTTGACCGGCGAGTTAAGACCTGTAAGAGGTATTCTTCCGATAGCTAGCGCAATAAATACATCTAATCGAAAATTGATTCTGCCCCAAAGTAATGCCGCTGAAGCCACTTTGATTAATGAGCTTACTGTCTTGCCAGCACAACATCTGATGGATGTCTGTGCACACTTAAATAATTCAGAAAGCCTCTCCCCTTGTAATCGCCAGGATTTTCCAGTCCGGGATTCGAAGCATAAGCTCGACCTAAATGATATCAAAGCGCAACACCTGGCCAAGCGCGCCCTTGAGCTTGCAGCAGCAGGCTCTCATAACCTGCTTATGATAGGTCCTCCAGGCACCGGTAAAACCATGCTTGCGGAAAGGCTACCGGGCATATTGCCACCGATGACCGACGCCCAGGCTTTGGAAACCGCAACCGTTGCTTCCATTAGTAAACATGGTTTTGTCGCCGAGTCCTGGAAACATCGCCCTATTCGCTCACCACACCACACAGCCTCTGCAGTGGCGCTTGTTGGTGGCGGGAGTCAGCCACGACCTGGTGAAATCTCACTGGCCCACAATGGTGTACTATTTCTCGATGAGCTACCTGAATACGATAGAAAAGTACTCGAAGTTCTTCGCGAACCACTTGAATCCGGTCGCATATCAATCTCACGCGCTGCTAATCAATCTGAATTCCCTGCTGATTTCCAGTTAATCGCTGCCATGAACCCTTGTCCATGCGGTTATTTAGGTGATATCAACGGCAGATGTCATTGTAGCTGCGAACTTATTCGTCGTTACTGTGCCAAAATATCAGGCCCCTTACTGGATCGGATAGATATGCATGTTGAAGTACCAAACATATCCAGAGAGTTATTACGTAATAACAATGTGGCTAAAGCAGAATCCAGCCAGACAGTCAGAGCACGTGTGCACCGGGCATATCAACGGCAGCTTAAACGCGCAAATAAATTCAACAGTAAATTAAGCGGTAAGGAACTCGAGCAATTTTGCAAACTTGACTCAAACCAAATCGATTTACTCGAAAGAGCTATTGACAGGCTTGGCTTATCAGCCCGCGCCATGCACCGAATTTTACGTGTTACTCGAACCATCGCAGATCTCGCCAACAATGATTCCATTGAAACGGAGCATCTGGCTGAAGCCATCACCTATCGTCGACTGGATAGAACAGAAACCATGCAATGTTGATTAGCTGCTTATCTTCTGAAATTTGTCGACTTGCGTCCAACTGCGCAATATTGTCAAATGAGCTATGAGCAAAAGAGAATATTCAATAGAGGTTATGGTTGAGACCAATTATATTCAGGAACAGTCCATTCCTGAACAAAACCGCTATGTGTTCTCCTACACCATCACCATAACCAATACCGGGCAAATTCCGGCAAAATTATTACGGCGTCACTGGATCATCACCGATGCCAATAATAAGATTCAGGAAGTACACGGAGATGGTGTAATTGGAGAGCAAC
>JABHFC010000374.1 GCA_018676275.1 Gammaproteobacteria bacterium
CGGAGGGTGTTTGATCATGACTGTTCTATCTAAACGCATTAAAAATATTCGTGAAAAAATTGACGAGACTAAAGCATATGCAGTGGTTGATGCTTTTAATCTATTGAAAGAGTGTTCTTCAGTAAAATTTGACGAATCTGTTGAGGTCGCTATTAATCTTGGTGTAGATCCGCGTAAATCTGATCAGGCAGTAAGAGGTTCAACCGTACTACCTCGTGGTACCGGGAAATCAGTAAAAATAGCCGTTTTCGCCGATGCTGAGCAAGCAGATGCCGCTAAAGCAGCCGGTGCAGATTATGTTGGTATGCAGGATCTGGTCGATGAAATCCAGGGTGGTTTGGCAGATTTTGATGTTGTTATCGCTACCCCAGAAGCCATGCCTACAGTAAGTAAGCTAGGTAAAGTTCTGGGTCCGCGCGGTTTGATGCCGAACCCAAAGACAGGCACTGTCAGTAAGGACGTAAAACAGGCAGTAGAAAATGCGAAGGCAGGCCAGGTGCGATATCGAACAGATAAGAACGGCATTATTCATGGCGCAATTGGCAAAGTTTCTTTTGAGCCAGAAGCATTAAAGGAAAACCTTGACGTTTTACTGGCCGATCTGAATAAGGCAAAGCCGAGTACGGCAAAAGGTATTTTTCTGAAGAAGATCACTCTATCTACGACCATGGGACCAGGCGTAGTCGTTGATCAATCTTCGTTATCGGTTTAATTCGTTAGAAGTAAAACGAAAATAGGACTTTGGGTCGGTGGTATGGATATCGCCGACCGTCAAAGACCGCAGGTGTTTGCTAATAGCGAACTTAATGTAACTTTGGTTTACCTGCGCAGGCGGTGTTACCCGATCAGTTTGTAAGAGACGGTCACTGTATTTTTAAATTTGGCATATACAGGGAAGGGCATGAAGTTGTAATACATGCCGCATATGCCATTACAGTAGTTGGAGGAAGTTTAGGTGAGTCTTAATTTAGAGCAAAAAAAGGTAATCGTTGGCGAGATTGCCGAAGTTGCGGCGCAGGCTCCATCTGCAATTGCAGCCGAGTATATCGGTTTGAGTGTTGCTGACATGACGAAATTACGTCAGCAGGCACGAGAGGCTGGTATCTACTTACGGGTAGTTCGGAATACTCTGGCGCGACGAGCGTTGGAAGATACGAAATTTGACTGTATGCGCGATGAGCTGGTTGGACCGTTGTTGTTGGCCTTTTCCAATGAGGAACCTGGGTCGGCAGCTAGAGTCATTCGTGATTTCGCAAAAGACAACGAGAAACTTGTTGCGAAACTGGTGTCTCTGGATGGAAAGCTGCTGGCAGCTAACGATCTGGATCGTTTGGCAAGTATGCCGACATTAGACCAGGCAAGAGCTATGTTGCTCGGATTGTTACAGGCTCCGGCCACAACATTCGTTCGTGTTCTAGCTGAACCCGAAGGTAAATTTGTGCGCTTGCTTGCGGCATATCGCGATCAACAGAAAGCGGCCTGAATTGGCAACAACAAAACATTAAATATTTGAAAAATTATCAGGAGTAATAGAAATGGCTGTCTCAAGAGATGAATTGAAAGAAGCATTAGGTAAATTACCGGTTCTGGAACTGGTGGAACTGATTTCCGAGCTTGAAGAGGAATGGGGTGTATCTGCGGCTGCTCCAGTCGCCGTTGCAGCAGCACCAGCTGCTGGCGAAGGTGCTGCAGCTGAAGAGCAAACCGAGTTTGATGTAGTTATGAGTAGCTTTGGTGAAAATAAAGTTGCCGTGATTAAGGTTGTTCGTGCAATCACCGGCCTGGGTCTGAAGGAAGCGAAAGATATGGTAGAAGGTGCTCCGTCAACCATTAAGGAAGCCGCTGCCAAAGAGGAAGCGGAAGACCTCAAGAAGCAACTGGAAGAAGCCGGCGCATCTGTCGATCTTAAGTGAGCTTTAGTTCCGTAAAAAGGCGTACAGGGCTGACGGTAATTACCGTCAGCCTTTGATACATTGCGCCGGATAAAACATAAATGACTGATGCTGAAATGTACCGGTCAATGTTTGAAGCAACATTGGTTAGACGGAGTTTTTCGTCATGACCTTTAATTCGTATTTTTATTTGACCATGAGGACGTGTAATGGCCTATTCTTACACTGAGAAGAAACGTATTCGCAAGGATTTCGGCAAGCTCAGCAGTGTTCTGGAAACACCATACCTGCTAGCTACCCAGATCAATTCATTCCGGCAATTTCTGCAACCCGGTTTAGAGCTGGATGAGCTGAAAGAGGTTGGTCTGCATGCTGCGTTTAAGTCTGTATTTCCGATCGAAAGTTATTCCGGAAACGCTATGCTGGAATACGTGGCATATAATCTGGGAACGCCTGTATTCGACGTGAAGGAGTGTCAACTCAGGGGAATGACTTATGCTGCTTCTTTACGGGTTAAAGTACGTCTTGTTATATATGACAAAGAAGCCGGTTTAAATAAGAAGATAGTAAAAGACATCAGGGAACAGGATGTTTACATGGGAGAAATCCCGCTGATGACGAAGACAGGTACATTCGTTATCAATGGCACAGAACGTGTGATCGTGTCTCAGTTGCATCGTTCGCCAGGTGTATTTTTTGAACATGACCGTGGTAAAACTCATTCATCAGGTAAATTACTCTATTCGGCTCGTGTTATTCCCTATCGTGGTTCCTGGCTTGATTTTGAATTTGATCCGAAGGATCTGGTTTATTGTCGTATTGATCGTCGTCGTAAGATCCCGGCAACAATACTGTTACGCGCGCTCGGTTATAACACCGAGGAAATTCTCGATATCTTTTTTGACACAAATAAATTTCATATATCAAAGAAAGGTATCAAACTGGATTTAATTCCAGAGCGTCTTCGTGGCGAAACAGCTGCATTTGACATAAAGGCTAAAAAAGGCGCGAAGGTAATTGTTGAGAAGGAACGTCGTATCACGGCACGCCATATTCGCGACATTGAAAAAGCCAAGATTACCCAGCTTGAAGTACCAGCCGAATACCTGGTTGGTAAGGTATTGTCAAAAACACTGATTGATACAGAAAGTACAGAAGTTGATGAGGATACAGGCGAGATTATCCCAATCGCAGAGGCAAATACGGAAATAACCGAGGAGCTTCTGGAGAAACTGGTTGATGGTGGCGATTACGAGATTGAGACTTTATACGTTAACGATCTGGATCGTGGACCTTATATATCAGATACCTTACGTGCGGATTCTACGACTACGCCACTTGAGGCGATGATTGAGATTTATCGCATGATGCGACCGGGTGAGCCACCGACCAAGGATGCTGCCGAAAACCTGTTCAAGAATCTGTTCTTCAGTGTTGACCGTTACGATTTATCGGCGGTTGGACGTATGAAGTTTAATCGTCGCGTTGGCCGTAAAGAAGTTACCGGGTCTGGTATTTTATATGACGGTAAATATTTTGGTGAGCGTAATGATGAGTTATCAAAAAATCTTTTTGAAGAAAAAGGCAATTCACAATCCGACATTATTGATGTTTTAAGCACACTTGTTGCAATACGTAATGGACGAGGAACGATTGATGATATCGATCACCTTGGAAATCGGCGTGTTCGTAGCGTTGGTGAGATGGCAGAAAACCAGTTTAGAATCGGTCTTGTACGCGTAGAACGTGCCGTTAAGGAAAGACTCAGTCTGGCGGAATCTGAAGGTTTAATGCCACAGGAGATTATCAACGCAAAACCGGTGTCGGCTGTGATCAAGGAATTTTTTGGTTCCAGTCAACTTTCCCAGTTCATGGATCAGAATAATCCGCTTTCAGAGATTACTCATAAACGCAGAATTTCGGCATTGGGGCCTGGTGGTTTAACCAGAGAGAGAGCGGGTTTCGAGGTACGTGACGTTCACCCAACCCATTATGGTCGTGTCTGTCCTATTGAAACACCAGAAGGACCTAACATTGGATTGATTAATTCCCTGGCAATGTATGCACGTACGAATGCCTATGGTTTTCTCGAAACACCCTACCGTAAGGTTGTAAAAGGCAAGGTTACCGATGAAATTGATTATCTTTCTGCCATTGAAGAAGGCGATTTTGTTATTGCGCAGGCTAATACAACTCTGGATAAAAACGGCAAGCTGATAGATGAACTGATTTCCTGTCGGCACAAGAATGAGTTTGCGATGTCGAGCTCTGACCGGGTCGAATATATGGATGTGTCGCCAAAACAGATTGTATCTGTAGCTGCTTCCTTAATTCCGTTTCTGGAGCATGATGATGCCAACCGCGCATTAATGGGTTCAAACATGCAACGTCAGGCTGTGCCTACATTGCGGGCTGATAAACCATTAGTGGGTACCGGTGTAGAACGCCTGGTGGCCATCGATTCAGGAGTGACTGTCGTGTCAGAACGTGGTGGTGTTGTTGATTCTGTTGACGCCAGTCGTATTGTTATTCGTGTAAATGACGATGAAGTTTCAGGAGGAGAGGCAGGTGTTGATATATACAACCTGATTAAATATACCCGCTCCAACCAGAATACCTGTATCAATCAAAGACCACTGGTAAAGCCGGGCGATAAAATTGCAAAGGGTGATGTATTAGCCGACGGCCCTTCAACTGATATGGGTGAATTGGCACTTGGACAGAACATGCTCGTCGCGTTTATGCCCTGGAATGGCTATAACTTCGAGGATTCGATACTCATTTCAGAACGCCTGGTTAAAGAAGAGCGATTCACAACAATTCATATAGAGGAATTGACCTGTGTTGCTCGTGATACGAAATTAGGACCAGAGGAAATATCAGCAGATATTCCTAATGTAAGTGAGAGTGCCCTTAATAAGCTTGATGAGTCTGGCATTGTTTACATTGGTGCTGAAGTAAATACCGGCGATATCCTGGTGGGCAAGGTGACACCGAAAGGAGAAACTCAGCTCACGCCGGAAGAAAAGTTATTGCGTGCCATTTTTGGTGAAAAAGCCTCAGACGTAAAAGATACCTCTTTGCGAGTGTCCTCTGGTACCAATGGAACCGTTATTGATGTACAGGTTTTTACTCGCGATGGTGTTGAAAAAGATGCTCGTGCTCTGGAGATTGAAGAGACCGAACTGAATCAGGTCAGAAAAGATCTGAATGACCAGTTGCGTATTATGGAAGACGGTGTTTATCAGAGAATTGAGCGGCAGTTAATTGGAAAGACCGCAGCTGGTGGACCTGGTGACATCGGAGCCAATACCAAATTGACTATGAATCATCTGGCCGATATCGCGCGTGAAAAATGGTTCGAAATTCGCTTGAGCGATGATAAGACCAATCGCGTGCTGGAAGAGGCTAATAGCCAGTTACAACAGCTACGTGAAGAGTTTGATCAGTTGTTTGAAGAGAAGCGTGCGAAGTTGACCTCAGGTGACGATCTCGCTCCCGGCGTATTAAAAATGGTCAAGGTATACCTTGCGGTCAAACGATGCATCCAGTCGGGTGACAAAATGGCCGGACGTCATGGGAATAAAGGTGTTATTTCGACAATTGTACCTGTCGAAGATATGCCTTACATGGAAGATGGCACACCAGTAGACGTTGTCCTGAACCCTCTCGGTGTACCTTCACGAATGAATGTAGGGCAGGTACTGGAGACTCATTTGGGCTGGGCAGCCAAAGGTGTAGGCCAGAAGATCGGAAGAATGCTGGAAGCGAAGGAAAGTGCACAGGATCTTCGCAAGTTTATGGACAAAGTCTATAACAACAGTGGTAAAACCGAAGATCTGGATAGCCTTTCTGAAGATGAAGTGTTTGAACTAGCTAATAACCTGAAGGGCGGAGTACCAATGTCCACGCCGGTGTTTGACGGAGCCAGTGAGGAAGAAATAAAAAATATGCTGGCTCTCGCTGACTTACCCAGAAGCGGACAAACACAATTGTACGATGGTCGAACAGGCGATGCATTTGAACGTCAAACGACTGTTGGTTACATGTATATGTTAAAGCTGAATCATCTGGTCGACGACAAGATGCATGCTCGTTCAACTGGTCCTTATAGCCTGGTTACTCAACAGCCGCTCGGTGGTAAGGCACAGTTTGGTGGTCAGCGATTTGGTGAAATGGAAGTCTGGGCGCTAGAGGCATACGGTGCAGCTTATACATTGCAGGAAATGCTAACGGTTAAATCTGATGATGTCAGTGGTCGAACTAAAATGTACAAAAACATTGTAGATGGCGATCACCGAATGGAAGCCGGAATGCCCGAATCATTCAATGTCTTGATCAAGGAAATTCGGTCTCTGGGTATTGATATCGGACTGGACCAGAAATCATAGTGTTTTTGTTATTAAATAATTTTTTTTGCGCTCGATTGTGTTGCGGAGGTAGTACACATTGAAAGACTTACTTAAGCTTTTAAAACAGCAAGGTCAGGTAGAAGAGTTTGACTCTATTACCATTGGTTTGGCATCACCGGCAAAGATTCGTTCCTGGTCATTTGGTGAAGTTAAGAAACCTGAAACGATAAACTATCGTACCTTCAAACCTGAGCGTGACGGATTATTCTGCGCGAAAATTTTTGGTCCTATCAAGGACTATGAATGCTTGTGCGGTAAATATAAACGCCTGAAACACCGGGGTGTTGTTTGCGAAAAGTGTGGAGTCGAAGTGACTTTATCGAAAGTACGTCGTGAACGCATGGGACACATAGAACTTGCTAGTCCGGTTGCCCATATCTGGTTTTTGAAATCA
>JABHFC010000375.1 GCA_018676275.1 Gammaproteobacteria bacterium
AACAATTGAAATTGATGGTGTCTTCCGTTCGAAAGACCGTGGCGTGACCTGGGAGTTGGTGGTAGATGGACTGAGGGATAATGATACTCATAATCTGGTGTTTATTGGTGAGAAAGATAAGCGAACAATTTTTTGTTCAACCGAAGCCGGGCTGCACAAAAGTACAAACGAAGCAAAGACATGGGAGTTTATTCCTACACCAGAATCGCCCTGGCCCTACCTTCGTTGCCTGGAAATGAAAAAGGACGGAAGCGGTACCATGTTTGCATCAGTCGGACATTTGCCCTCTGGTGACGTGGGTATGTTACTGAGGAGTACGGATATTGGTGAGACCTGGGAAAAATCGCCTGTACCCGAACCTATTAACAGTACCATTTGGTGGATTGGCACAAATCCTGTGGACCCAAATCTTATTTTCCTCTGTACTATTTTTGGTCAGATCTTTCGTAGTCAGGATGGTGGCGAGTCCTGGATTAAAATGAAAAGAGAGCTGGGAGAAGTCCGAATGATCGGTTGGGCGCCCACGCCTGAATGAGCTGAAGCAAAGGAGAATAACGATGACACATTATCTATACAAACCCCATGTCCATGGGCCTGAATTCATTACTACTCCCGATATCCTCGTCGACAGGTTGTTCAGACTTAGACCTGCAGATCAGGGTTTTGATCTGGTTCCAGCCAGCGTACAGGGAGTGAACACTTTACCCGAGGTACAGTGTGCTGAAAGTTCAGTCACAATTACCCCGGCGGTTTTTCTAATAGCGGCGGGGGCCGGTACTCTTGTCAGTGTAGGTGCCGAGGTGCTGGCTGATGAAGTACGCTCAATCCGTGTCGCACGTTTTGCCTGGCGATTGAAATACCTGATAGACCATCTTGATAAAATCAATTTACTGGTCAGCGGTGGTGAAGGGAATAGCACGGAGATTTTAATGAATGCCTTGCCGGCACCTGCAGACATTACTAACTACTTTGGTGATGGACTGAATGAGGTACCCAGAGGGATTATTGTAAGCGTCACTGCACCCGGTACAATGCGCCAAAGTCAGGTTCCTGGAACTGTATCCATCAAACTCACAGACGGACACAAGAAGAGAACTATGGAACATCGCCTTAACCTGCATGATGCCAACAGTGATTGCTGGGAGACACGTCCGCAACCCAGGTACACGGTAGGCCCGCAAACTGCTGAGGTACAACACTTTGTATAAAAACAAAGTGCTGCGAAATGCATGCTGAAACTTTACCACCACTACATGTCCATTTGCGCGGCGAAAGTCCGTATAGCATTGGCGGAAAAGAGACTGGAGTGGGAAGGGCAATTGCTGGATCTATCAGCTGGTGATCAGTTTAAGCCTGACTATCTTAGCCTGAACCCAAAAGCAGTCGTTCCGACTCTCGTACATGATGATCATATCCTTACAGAATCCAATATAATCATCGAATATCTGGATGATGCTTTTTCCGATCCAATTCTGCGTCCAGGATCTGCACACGAGCGAGCTCAAATGAGATTATTGTTGATGCGTCTGGATAATGGCAGTGAAAGTATACATCATGACATGTCGGTGGTGACCTATGGGTCAGCTTATCGATTGCACTTGCTTGAAAGAGTCATTGGCCATAACAGGAAAGACATCGACAAAGAAATTGATCGATCTATGAATGCTTATAGCAAAAAGTGGTTGCAGGAGACTGTACATGAGGGAGTAGAGGCGCAGAGTTTTAAGAAAGGCATACGCAGCATTAATAAATTGCTTGATGACTTCGAGTCTATGCTTGGGCAATCTCGCTGGCTTGCCGGTTCTGAATACTCACTGGCAGACCTCGCTTACACGTCATACATGGCGAGGCTGGAAATGCTTGGGTTCGAAGGTATGTGGCGACAGCGCTCCAGAGTTTTCGACTGGTACGAGCGATTAAAACAAAGACCCAGTTTTCAAATGGGAGTTCTGGACTGGCTGAACCCAAAGGCAGTGGAGATACTTACGTCAGGTGGTCAGGAGTCCTGGCCAAAAGTTGAAAGAATTCTAAAGCATTGATCATAAGATCCACTGCAATAACCTGCCAGAATTAGTTTACTGGAGGTTTACTCTTTCATCCAGGAGACAAAGTAGTTTGGGAAATTGGAACAAATAGTAACTCGCGCAATCTGTTCAAGATTATGCTTCATGTCTGTGGTGAAAACGATGAAGTCATCATCATAAAGCGGATTAATAACTTCTTTTATTTTCATATGTTCCCGGCCGAACTTTTCTAATTCAAGATCAGCGATGACCTTGGGGTTCACATGTCCCATGATGTAGGAAAAAATCGAAGCCCTGAACCCGGGAGTGAACTCCTCTGTCACTGCAGCGCCTGCACCCACTATGATCGCGTCATATTTTGACGTTGTATTCAAACTTAATTCAAGCTATCAGAAGGGATACTGCATTTTTTCCTGGCTAATGGTTATCCATTTGGGTTGCGTCACATCATCTATAGAATAGTGACCGCCTTCGCGACCAAAACCACTATTTTTAACACCGCCAAAGGGAACGTTGGGCTCACACTGAATAGTGGAACCATTAATGTGCACCATACCGGCTTCAAGCCCATCCGCAAATTGCATCGCTTTTTCAAGGTTATTTGTGATCACCGCAGAAGAAAGCCCGTAACTACTCTTGTTGGCGAGTTGCAATGCGTGTTCGCTGTTTTTCGCTTTTATACAACTTACTACCGGACCAAAACTTTCTTCATCAAAAATTCGCATTTCTGGCGTCACATCCGCCAGCACTGTCGCTTCAAAATATGCCTTCGAGTAGTTACCACCACATATCAAACGTGCGCCTTTGGAACATGCCTCTTCTATTTGCTTTTTAATAAATGGACACTGCTCTGCTCGAATTAATGGACCAATGATTGTTTCCATGTCACCAGGCTCGCCCACCTTCAGGCTAGTTGCCTTTTTAACCAGCCGCTTACAAAAATCATCATATAGGGCTTCTTCAATAATGATGCGAGAACTGGCCATACATACCTGACCCTGATGATTGAAAATACTAAAACAGGCAGTGTTAACCGCATAATTGATGTCGGCATCTGCTAAAACTATTAAAGGGCTTTTGCCACCCATCTCCAGGTGGACTTTTTTCAGGTCTTTGGCTGCGGCTTGAGCAATAGCCTTACCGGTTTTAGTCGAGCCGGTAAACAAAATCATGTTTACATCTGGGTGTTGGACGAGCTTGTTGCCGATACTACCATCGCCTGGTAGAACATTAAGCACACCTGGAGGTAGGCCGGCTTCTTCGTATGTTTCTGCCAATATCAGCCCTGAGATAGGAGTGTGTTCTGAGGGTTTCAGGATAAAACTATTACCAGCTGCAATAGCCTTATCAATTTTGTTAGATGAGAGAGCTAGAGGAACGTTGAAAGGTGCGATACCAATGATGACACCGACAGGTATTTTTTTCGTAATTGAGAGTAAACCTGGTACATCTGATGGAATCGTTTCTCCAAATAGTCTTCGACATTCTCCAGCTGCACTACGCATCGAGTCGATAGAATATTCCACTTGGTACCAGGCTGTGCCAAATACGCAACCAGACTCTTGAATTAGTAGGTGAATGATTTCATTACGACGTCGCTCAAGAATATCGGCAGCCTTAATTAATACCCGTTCCCTGGTTGTGGGGCCGGTATTTTGCCATGCCTTTGTGGCATCTGTAGCCGACCTTACCGTCGAATCAATATTGGTCTCGGTGGGCTGGAAAATTCTTGCGAATATTTCGCCGTTTGCAGGGTTGATGTCATCAAAATAATCACTGGATTCACACCATTTGCCAGCAGAGAAAAACTTATAGGTTTTCATGCAATTCCTTCAGAGATGTATGGTAAAGCGTTGTAAACTATAGATACAAACAGCCATCCGTGGCTTTATAATTCCTTAGAAGGAGGACGAACTTTGATTAGTATAATTGACATATAAATATGGCTTAACAGTTAATTTAGCAACTAAAATTAAGGAAATATAGACTAGTGAGTAAAGTGATATGAGCTAGATATCAGTTACTTTGCGAATAAGTTAGATCAGACGTAAAGCACACCTATGACATCGATTTTAGATATCAAATGGTAATATCTTACACACCAGCTTCTTTATGAACGCCAGCCTCAGTATATAGCGGTTGATCATAACCACCATCAACCAGGCCATCTGCCAATTGTTTAAAATGCTTCCCAATATCTCCCTGTTCGCCCCCATGACCCATCACTATTCGATTCATAAAATTGAACATACAACAGATATTAATTGCATCATGTAATACTTGTTCTGACCATCCTGCACTGAAAACAGCCTCAGCATCAGCCTGCACCATTTTAGCGGGTTCAAAAGTGAGTTTTTTTACAAAGTGCAATAAAGGTTTCATGTTGTCACTTACTTTTGCCGAATCAATATCTTCCACGAGTTTTTCAATCAGGTCGTCAGAGATACCGAAAGACTCAGCAACAATTTTGTGAACACCGTAACAAAGCGGACAGGCGTTTAGACCTGAAGTGAAAGCTGCAATTAATTCACGTTCGGCAACACTAAGCGGAGATTCACCCCGCATTACGATCTGATGCCATTCAGAAATTGTCCTGCCGGCGTCCATGTTCCAGTTAAATATTCCTGCAACGGGATCCTTATCTGTTATCCCCGAAAGAAAAGCCATATGTAAAGCCTCAATTGATCATGAATGATGTGAAAATTGTGAAAAACAGACTAGTAATTATATCCAATCTTAATTCCGTAAGTACGTGGCTCCGGTCCGCTGGAGGTCCACATACCACCGAACGCAAAAAACGCACCGTTAAGGGGGAATTCATTTTCGATATTCTGCACAAAGGCTTCTGCATTCCAATGGCCGTTCTTGTCTTCCCAGAGCAAGCGCAGATCTGTCTGCGTATATGCTTTCTGCTTGTCCAGGAATGGATCGTTCAGTGGAGTTACCCAATAATCATCCTTAAATGCAAATTGAATATGCGGCGTAAGTGTCCCCATATCACCAAGTGGTATTTCATAGGATGCAGTGATACCCCCTGTCCATTCCGGCGAGGTGATACGTTTATTATCAGCGACGTTCACGAATGTGCCGAAGCCATCAGAGAAACCATCCCACTCTACATAATATGCATCAATATAGGCCAGCGTTGCAGTGATAAATAACTGGTCAGTTGGAATGGCCTGCATTTCGATTTCCACACCAAAAGTTTCCGAGGAACCGGAATTGTCTATCACAGAGGAGGGAACACTGGTATCAAATGTATAGACCTGTTGATCGGTAATTTCATTGTAGAAGATCAGCGCATTAAGTTGCAGGCGGTCATCGAGGAATCGATTTTTCGAACCCCATTCAAAATTTAAAATAGTCTCCGGTTGATAAAATACGCTTTGTACCGGGCTTGTCGCAATCGGAGTAAAACGATTAAATCCGCCCGCAAGAAAACCGGTGGACGCAGTAAAGTACAACATATTTTCCTCACGCCAGAACCAGTCGATACCGGTTTTCCATGTAAACTCG
>JABHFC010000376.1 GCA_018676275.1 Gammaproteobacteria bacterium
AATGTGACTTATTTTTAATGCCTTCTGTTATTTATAAAAAATCAGTTGAGGGTTTTGGAATCTCCTTTATTGAAGCTGGAAGCTATGGAAAAGGTTCAATAGGTGGAAAAGATGGAGGTCAAGCTGATGCTATTGAAGAGGAACTGGAAACCTATAATCCGCTTATTCCGAATGGGAGCAACTGGAAGGCAACCTTCATGCTTGAATATGATGATGAGGAAGAGAGGAAGAAGCAACTGGGCCTTTTGCTCGGCGTTGACAGGGCAGTATGGTTAAAAGTAGGTGAACACGATCCAATTGTGCCGATTACAAATGAAGATCTGGAGCGTGAAACAGAAACAAAGACTTCTTCTGTGCACTTTATGCGTTTTGAACTGACGCAGGAAATGATCAGAGACTTGAAACAGGGCACGTCTTTATCAGCAGGTATAGATCATGATGCTTACCGTTATAGTTTGGAGCCAATTCCAGCAAATATTCAGGAGGCTTTGATTAAAGATCTGGACTGACTACTTCTGCAGTAATTTGAACCATTTTCCAAGGATAAATGGTTCTTTCCCCGACACTGAACAATAACTGAATATTGGTTTTTAAATCCCGCCGTATACTGTTATCTTAAGGAGATTGTTTTATTCCTTAGGTGCTGCATAGTTTTGCCCGGGTGGGCTGATTACGTAGCACATTATTATTCAAATTCAGAGGTGTTTTCGATTGAGTAAAAGTTATGATGCGGCGGACATTGAAGTCCTTACAGGACTTGAACCCGTGCGCAAGCGTCCGGGTATGTATACTGATACGACGCGTCCAAATCATCTGATCCAGGAAGTCGTTGATAATAGTGTCGATGAAGCTATTTCAGGACACGCCTCAAAGATTGAGGTTGTTCTAAACAAAGATGGTTCTATCTCTGTTAGCGATGATGGCAGAGGAATGCCGGTTGATAAACATCCTGGCGAAAAGATATCTGGCGTGGAAGTCATTCTCACCAGACTGCACTCGGGTGGCAAGTTTTCCAATAAAAATTATAAATTTTCCGGTGGCCTACACGGTGTAGGTGTGTCCGTGGTAAACGCGCTTTCAAAAAACCTGGAGGTGTGGGTTAGACGTAATGCCAAGGAATATAATATGTCCTTTGCCGGAGGTGAGAAAAAATCGAAGCTGGAAGTAGTGGGTGAGGTTGGTAAACGTAATACCGGCACGACTATTCGATTTTGGCCCGATCCCAAATATTTCGACACTACTAATATATCAATCAGTAAACTCAAGCACGTGCTACGGGCAAAGGCAGTGCTGTGTCCCGGCTTGCTGGTTCGGCTTAATGATGAAGCTGGCAAGAACAAGGAAGAGTGGCATTATGAGAATGGTATCAATAGCTATTTGTCCGATGCACTCGCCGGGTTTGAACTTTTACCTGAAGAACCTTTCGTTGGCTCAATGCAGGGCAATCATGAAGCTGTGGATTGGGCTGTGCATTGGTTACCAGAAGATGGTGAATTGATTGCAGAGAGTTACGTTAATCTTGTGCCGACGCTGCAGGGAGGCACCCATGTTAACGGCCTGCGCCTTGGTTTATTAGAAGCTATCCGCGAATTTTGTGAATCACGTAATCTATTACCGAGAGGAATAAAGCTGACAGCGGATGATGTCTGGGAACGTTGTGCCTACCTGTTATCGGTAAAAATGGATGATCCTCAGTTTGCAGGACAAATTAAAGAGAGATTATCGTCCAGAGAGTGCAGCACCTTTGTTTCTGGTGTAGTACATGATGCTTTCAGTCAGTGGTTACATCAGCATGTGGAAATGGGTACACGCATCGCGGAGTTGGCAATTGACCACGCACAACGTCGTCTGAAGGCAAGTAAAAATGTTGTACGGAAAAAAATCACTGGTGGCCCTGCATTGCCGGGCAAACTGGCAGATTGTTCCATGCAGGATTCCAATGTCAGCGAATTATTTCTAGTGGAAGGTGATTCCGCTGGCGGTTCGGCGAAACAGGCACGTGATAGACAGTTTCAGGCAGTCATGCCGCTACGTGGAAAAATACTAAACACCTGGGAAGTTGACTCAGCAGAAGTGTTGGCATCGAAAGAGGTTCACGATATCTCTGTTGCCATCGGTGTTGATCCCGGCTCTTCGGATCTGGAAGGTTTACGCTATGGCAAGATTTGCATACTTGCTGATGCTGATTCGGATGGTTTACACATCGCAACACTGCTTTGCGCTCTTTTTCTCAAACATTTTAAAGCACTTGTTGAAAACGGACATATCTATGTTGCCATGCCACCTTTATATCGTATTGATGTTGGAAAAGAAGTTTTCTATGCGCTTGATGATTCTGAGAAAGAAGGTGTTCTGGATCGGATCACTGCAGAAAAAATTCGTGGAAATGTCAATGTGCAGCGCTTCAAAGGTCTGGGGGAAATGAATCCCCTGCAATTACGTGAAACAACGATGGCAAAAGAGACCAGGCGTCTGGTGCAGTTAACTGTAGATGAACAAAAGAAAGCCGACCAAATGCTGGATATGTTGTTGGCTAAAAAGCGCGCGGGAGACAGGAAAAATTGGCTGCAGAAAAAGGGTAACATGGCTGTTGTTTAGTTTCCTGATGTAAGTTTATAGATGAGTAATAGAAAATAACTTAAGAGTAAATACATGTCCGACAATCTCACCTTTGATTTTGAACAAAACGAACAACGTCCTATTCAGGACTTCACCGAGCAGGCATACCTGGACTATTCCATGTATGTCATTCTCGACAGGGCGCTTCCACATATTGGCGATGGTTTGAAACCTGTTCAAAGACGAATTATTTACGCCATGTCGGAATTAGGGTTGAAAGCCGGCTCAAAATTTAAAAAGTCAGCAAGAACTATTGGTGATGTGATCGGCAAATTTCATCCCCATGGTGATTCTGCCTGTTATGAGGCGATGGTATTGATGGCGCAGGATTTCAGTTATCGCTATCCACTTGTGCACGGACAGGGCAACTGGGGCTCAATGGATGATCCAAAGTCATTTGCGGCTATGCGTTATACCGAAGCCAAATTGCGCCCCTATGCTGAAGTGTTATTAAGTGAAACTGGTCTGGGCACAGTTGACTGGGTACCAAATTTCGACGGTACGCTTAGTGAACCCAAACATTTGCCGGCAAGATTGCCGAACGTGTTATTGAACGGTACAACCGGGATTGCTGTTGGTATGGCGACAGACATTCCGCCACATAATTTGCGCGAGGTTGCGACGGCCTGTTTACGCGTGCTGGATCAACCAAAAATAACAGTGGAGGAACTCTGTAAACATATAAAAGGTCCCGACTACCCCGTCGCTGCAGAAATTATCACAGCTCGTGAAGATATTCTGGAGATGTATAAAACCGGTAACGGCTCCATAAAAATGCGCGCAATATGGGAAAAGGAAGACGGCAATATCATTATCACGACACTTCCATATCAATGTTCCGGGAATAAGGTGCTGGAGCAAATTGCAGCGCAAATGAATGCGAAAAAACTCCCGATGTTGGAAGACCTGCGTGATGAATCTGATCATGAATCACCTACACGACTGGTATTAGTGCCACGATCGAATCGCGTTGATGCTGAAGAATTAATGATGCATCTGTTTGCAACAACCGATCTTGAAAAGAGTTTTCGGGTGAACCTGAATATGATTGGTATCGATGGTAAACCGCAGGTGAAAGATCTAAAGATGATCCTGAAAGAGTGGTTATCATTTCGCATTGAAACAGTACGCCGACGATTACAATTTCGACTGGACAAAGTTGAAAAGCAAATTCATATGCTCGAAGGCCTGATGATTGCTTATCTGAATATAGATGAAGTTATCGCCATTATTCGTCAGGAGGATAAGCCCAAAGCAGTGCTAATGAAGCGTTTTAAATTGTCTGATGATCAGGCAGAAGCTGTATTGGAATTAAAGTTACGCAAATTGGCGAAACTGGAAGAAATAAAAATTCAGGGAGAACTTGATGAACTGAGCGAAGAAAGAAGTGCACTGAAGAAATTACTGGGCTCTGATCAACGCCTGAAAACATTGGTCAAAAAGGAAATTACCGCCGATGCAGAAGAATACGGAGATGAACGACGTTCACCAATAGTAGCTCGTGATGAAGCTCGAGCGATTGACGTCAACGAGTTGATCCCAACTGAACCATTGACGATTATTTTATCGGAGAAAGGCTGGGTACGTGCTGCCAAGGGTCATGAAATCGATCCTGAGACTCTGAGTTATCGTGCCAGCGATGATTTTAAACAAGCTGCCAGGGGGCGAAGTAATCAACTTGCTGTATTTCTGGACTCTACAGGTCGCTGTTATTCTGTTCCAGCGCACACTTTGCCTTCAGCACGAGGTAATGGTGAACCAATAGCAAGTCGTGTTACTCCTCCGGACGGAGCAACTTTTGAGGGAGTAATGGCCGGCGGAGCAGAAGATATCTATTTGCTTGCCAGTGATGCAGGCTACGGTTTTATGGCGAAACTGGAAGACATGTTTGTTAAAAACAAAAGCGGCAAAAGCATATTAAGTGTCCCCAAGGGTGCAGGTGTTTTGTGTCCCGCGATTGTAATAAACCCGAAGGAAGACTTTATTGCCGCAGTTAGTTCTATTGGACGTTTCCTGGTAATGAATATAAATGAATTTCCTCTTCTTGGTAAAGGTAAGGGTCTGAAGATAATGCAAATCCCACCTGCAAAGTTAAAAACACGTGAAGAGTATGTGAGTGCGATAACTACCTTTAGTGAAGGAGAATCATTGTTATTAAACTCAGGTAAGCGTCAACTGACCTTAAAACCGGATATCATTGATAACTATTACGGTGAACGCGGACGTAGAGGAAATATGTTGCCACGTGGTTTCAGGCAGGTGAATGCCATGCAACCACTCAGAAAGAAAATCGAAGAATGAGATGTTAGCCCGCATTGTTTCAGTTACTGGAAATGCCTGTTAAGGTGGATCATGTATAAATAAAGGTCAATTTTAGAAATGGAAGCTGAAAAAATCAGCGTTAAGATGACAGAATCAGGTAAGAGTATGGATGTTGCTGTCCTTAGTAAACGAGCCGAGTGTATTCAGGTTGTAATTGGCGAAGGAGTGCATAGTGTTCCCTGCGATATGACCCCTACAAAGAGCCGACAAGCCTATGTTGGTAGCGTTATGGGTAGGGAAATTGTATACGAACAAAGTTGTGACAAGGTGCAGGAAGAGATTGATAAAGTGAACCCCGCACTAAAAAAATCCCGGAGATTTTAATTTAACAGGAAATACATCAGCTTAGCTTTCAAGTATCCGGGGTTATTTTGTAATAATAAACAATCAACTATCCCCCCACACTTCCCTTGATACGTCGACGATCATTCTTAACTTGTCCCACTGTTGTTCTTCACTAAGAACATTGCCTTCTTCTGTTGAAGCAAAACCGCATTGAGGACTTAGGCAGAATTGCTCCAGATCTGCATATTTCGTTGCCTCTTCTATACGTTGCTTGATCTGATCGGTGTTTTCCAGTTCACCCGATTTAGATGTTACCAGGCCCAAAACGACACGCTTATTTCCTTTAGGTAAAAAACGTAAAGGTTCAAAGTCGCCAGCTCTGTCACTATCGTATTCAAGGAAGTAGCCGTTATAGTTGGTCTCAGCGAGTAATGTTTCAGCTATGGGTTCATAACCGCCTTCAGATATCCAGGTCGATTTGAAATTACCCCTGCAGACGTGGGTGGTCATATGCATATCATCAGGTTTGGCTGCCAATGCATGATTGATCATGTCTTTATATGCTTCTGGTAATGAATCCGGGTCGAGACCACGTTCACGGGCTCTCTCTTTTTCTATATCTGAGCAAAGGTATGCCCAAACTGTGTCATCAAATTGCAGATAACGGCAGCCTGCATCATAAAAAGCGCGGACAGCGTTTGCGTATGCTTCTGCTGTATCGCTGTAAAAATTATCCCAGTTTGGATATACATCTTTACTGACAAAATCCCTGCCGCCACGAAATTGTAATACGGACGGAGAGGGGATAGTGATTTTTGGCGTGACCTTAGTGACTTCTTTGAGGAAGCGAAAGTGTTCCAGCATGTAATGATCATTAAAAGCAACTTTATCGGTAACGGCGATATTTTCATGTTTAGTTGTGGCTCCCTGGAAAGGAAGACTGCCCTCGGTCTCTACCATCTCCACACCTTCAAGACCCGCAAGAAAATCAAAATGCCACCATGAACGACGAAACTCACCGTCGGTTACTGCCTGAAGTCCGACTTCTTCCTGTTTTTTAACAACCTCGCGAATACAATTGTCTTCAACGGCTTTTAAGGCTTCGGCGTCAATTTTATCGTTTGCGAAAGCTTCTCTGGCTTCCTTTATAGCTTGTGGTCTTAACAGGCTACCAACTTCGTCGGCTCTAAATGGCGCATTATTGTTCATAGGGGCACCTCATTCGATTGAGAAAAATTGTCAGGTATAAAGTAATTATATAAAAGGATCAAAGTATGGGTAGTTTGTATGCTAAGCCCGCTTGCTCTCTTATTAATCGGGGGACGAGATATCCAGGTAAAGTTTCTCGGAGCTTGTTCATTATATTTCTGGCACGCTCTTCTTCTACGGCGAAATGAGCCGCCCCCTGTACCTTGTCGAGCATGTGGAGATAATAGGGGAGTACACCGGATTCAAATAACTTTTCGTTCAGATCAGATAATGCCTGACTGGAATCATTAACTCCTTTTAGTAGTACGGTTTGGTTCAAAAGTGTAATTCCTGCCGTTTTAAGTTTCTGCAGGCTAAGTTCAACATGTTCGTCAATTTCGTTTACATGATTAACATGTAAAACCATGACAGGATTCAGTCTTAAATTATGAAAAAGATCCAGAAATGATTCTGTAATACGAGAAGGTAAAACAGCAGGCATGCGGGAATGTATTCGTAATCGCTTTAGGTGAGATATCGCTGTCAGTTCTGCCAGCAGTTTTTTCAACTTTTCATCTGCAAGCATCAGTGGATCGCCTCCACTAAGAATGATTTCGCTAATGCTGTGATCATTTTGAATATATTCCATCGCGGGTTGCCAGCTTTGCTTTGCCGGATTACTGTCTGCATAAGGAAAATGACGACGAAAACAATAACGACAATGAATAGCACAGGCACCTGTGGTAACCAGCAAAACTCGCCCGTGATACTTGTGTAGTAATCCCGGTACTGTTTCGGACTCTAAATCGCCTACCGGATCTACAACATAATCATTATGTTGATTATTCTCTTCCTGCAGCGGCAGTATTTGACGTAACAGGGGGTCAGTCGGGTCATATTTACTGATACGTTTGAGGTAGGATTCCGGTGCTTTAAAAGGGAATGCTTCTGATGCTTTAATAGTTTGGAGCTTATTGGTTTGCAGGCCCAGTTTTTCCAGCAACTGTTCGCTATCTTGCAAAGATCCTCTTAATTCTTCCTGCCAGCTCGAAATTCTCATGTAATTCAAGGTATCATACGGCGCTTTGCAATGCATACTGGATTAGATATGGCCAATTACAGCACCAACGAATTTAAAAACGGACTGAAAATGATGATTGACGGTGATCCGTTTTCAATTGTAGAAAACGATATCGTCAAACCGGGAAAAGGTCAGGCCTTCAACCGGGTCAAATTACGTAACCTCAAAAATGGTAGGGTTATTGAAAGAACCTTTAAATCCGGAGATAGCGTAGAAGCTGCCGATGTTATGGATCTGGAGTTACAGTATCTTTATAGCGATGGCGATATGTGGCACTTCATGGATACAAACAGCTATGAACAGTATGAGGCTGATGAGAAGGCGATGAGTGAGTCAGCCCAGTGGTTGAAAGGTGAAGAAATGTGCGAGGTCACTCTCTGGAACGGGGCACCTTTGACAGTGATGCCACCCAACTTTGTTGAATTACAGATTAGTGAATCCGACCCAGGTGTTCGTGGTGATACAGCATCTGGTGGCACCAAGCCCGCGACCCTGGAAACTGGTGCCGTTGTCAAAGTCCCACTGTTTGTGGAGCAGGGGGAAATCATTAAAGTTGATACACGAACCGCAGAATACGTGAGTCGCGTCAAAGATTGATCTGCTCAGATCATAGTAAGCAAGAATATGTCTAAACAATGGCAGCCTTGTGCCGGCCAGGATGTAATACAGCTTCGTTCGGACTTGCTGGGAAAGATCCGTAACTTCATGAACGAGCGTCAAATCATGGAAGTCGACACACCGGCACTAAACCTGGGAAGCATACCTGACTCGAACATAGACAGTGTTTCAACCAGTCTAAGTCTGCTCGGCAGCAAGCAATCGTTCTATCTACACACCTCTCCGGAGGCTTATATGAAAAGATTGCTGGCATCTGGCTGTGATTCGATCTATCAAATTTCAAAGGTTTATAGAGATGCAGAAATCGGCCGTCTGCATCAACCCGAATTTTCCATGCTGGAGTGGTATCGTCCCGAATTTGATCATCATAGCTTGATGGATGAAGTTAAGGCCTTATTAAGCACGCTGGGACTGGATAATGCTGAACGAAACTCCTATGAAAATAGTTTTATGCATTATCTTGATGTAAACCCGCATACTGCACCGTTATCAGACTTACAATCATTGGCTGGCAATTTGGGTCTGCATGAAGAGTCGGATGATCGTTCTTTACTACTGGAGTTTTTGTTCAGCCATTCAGTTTCGCCAAACCTTGGGCAGGACAGACCATTGTTTCTTTACGATTACCCGGAATGCCAGGCTGCCCTGGCCAGGTTATCGGATACAACCCCTTTAACTTCTGAACGATTCGAATTGTTTATACAGGGCATGGAAATAGCTAACGGTTACCATGAATTATGTGATGTGAACGAACAGCGTGAGCGTTTTGAAAATGAAAACCGACGCCGAATTCAGAATGGGAAAGCAGAAATTCGTATTGACGAATATTTTATGAACGCCTTGCAGGCCGGATTACCAAAATGTGCCGGCGTCGCGATAGGTATTGAACGTTTACTAATGGTCTTATCAGGCAAGCAACATATTAATGATGTTATGACATTTCCAATAAAGAATGATTAGAAATAACTAATAGTATGCAAACACCTGAACACATCCTGTCTGATAATGGACCGCTTGCCGAATTAATTTCTGACTTTTCTTCTCGACCTCAGCAAATTGAACTGGCTGAAACTATAGAACAGGCTTTCATAAACCAGGAATCACTTATTTGTGAAGCAGGAACAGGGACTGGTAAAACATTTGCCTATCTGGTGCCAGCCTTATTATCTGGTGCAAAAGTCATTGTTTCTACCGGCACCAAACATCTGCAAGATCAGTTGTATTTACGTGATTTGCCACTGGTGCATAAATCACTGGGAGTAGCGGTTAATGTTGCCCTGTTAAAAGGCAGAGCAAATTATCTATGCTTACATCACCTGAATCTGTCTGAATCTGAAAATCGATACCTGGATAAAAAATCAGTTTCGCACTTAATGGACATTCGTGAATGGGCGCAACACACACAACATGGCGATTTGGCTGAACTAAGTCATATACCGGAAGATGCAAGCGTTCGATCAGTAGTGACATCGACAACGGAAAATTGCCTGGGACAGGAATGTGATTATTACGATAAGTGTCATTTATTTCGTGCTCGACATCATGCAAATGATGCAGATCTGGTTGTAGTAAATCATCACCTGTTTTTCGCTGATCTGGCACTGCGCGATCAGGGTTACGGTGAGCTATTACCCACGGCCGACATGGTAATTTTTGATGAGGCACATCAACTACCGGCTCTGGCATCAATGTTTTTTAGCCAGACAGTAAGCAGTCGTCAGATTCTGGAATTACTCCAGGACAGCAAAGCTGCTTATTATGAGGAAGCTGCTGATCTGCCCGATTTCCTGGAAATACTGGATAGGGTTGAGAAGTCAGTTCGCGATCTAAGACTCGCTTTCGGTCGAAATGAACAACGAGTAGGCTGGTCGGAAATAAAAGATAAGCCGGAAATTACTGAATCATTTACTGAGTTGATGGACAGGAACCATGATCTGCATACTGCGCTTGATGCCTTTGCTGAGCGTGGAAAGTCTCTCGATAACTGTTATAAGCGTGTAGCCAATATCTTAAATATGCTTGACAGTTATAACGAATCGGGAAGTGTGGAATTCATACAGTGGCTGGAAATAAGAGGCGCCGGTTTTCTGCTGCATCAAACCCCTCTGGACATTGCAGAGACTTTTCAGTCACGTATGCGCGAATATAATTGTCAAAGCGTTTATACGTCGGCGACTTTAACCGTAAATAATAATTTCAAACATTTTGCCAGCCAGTTGGGATTAAGTGAGGTTAAATCGAGGAGCTGGGACAGCCCGTTTAATTTTAAAAAACAGGCATTACTATATTTACCACAAGCCATGCCTGATCCACGCGAACAGGGTTATACAGAAGAAGTAGTGGAGAGAGCACTACCGGTCCTGACATTAACCCGGGGTCGAGCATTTATACTTTTTACCAGTCATCGAGCCTTAAAAATTGCAGCAGAGTTAATCAAGGAAAAGATCGATTATCCTGTACTAGTACAAGGAGATGCTCCACGTACAGAATTGCTGGATAATTTCAGACAAACCAAACATGCTGTTTTGTTGGGCACCAGTAGTTTTTGGGAAGGTGTTGACGTAAAAGGACAGGCACTGTCCTGTGTAATCATAGATAAACTACCATTTTCTGCACCCGGCGATCCTGTGCTAAAAGCACGTATGCGTATGATGGAAGAGCAGGGAAGAAATCCTTTTATGGAATATCAATTACCTGAGGCAG
>JABHFC010000039.1 GCA_018676275.1 Gammaproteobacteria bacterium
ACTTGAGCTTCAGGAGCAGGTAGACAACCTGCGCACTTCTCTAAACAAGGACGACATCATCGATCTGGATATTGTCGGCGCTTCACGTAGTATTAAAAATGTTAAAGAGCTAGTGGACAAGGTTGTTTCGAGCCAGGTTACTGTAATGTTGCTGGGAGAAACTGGTGTCGGGAAAGAACTGTTTGGTCGCAGGATTCATAAACTCAGTAGTCGGGCCAAAGCGCCATTTATCGCTTTGAACTGCGCTGCTATTCCTGAAGATCTTATTGAATCGGAACTATTTGGTGTTGAAAAAGGCGCGTTTACAGGGGCGAGTCGTTCTCGTCCAGGCCGTTTTGAACGTGCTCACGGCGGCACTTTGTTTCTTGATGAAGTCGGTGAATTATCTGCCGGTGCCCAGGTGAAGTTGTTACGTGTTATTCAGGAAGGTGAAATAGAACGAATAGGGGATACAGCACTAAGAAAGGTAGATGTGCGCCTAATTGTCGCCACAAATATTGACCTTTGGCAGGCTGTTGGCAGTGGAAATTTTCGTAGTGATTTATATTATCGTTTGAACACTTATCCTGTGGTTATTCCTCCTTTACGTGAGCGGCTTGCAGACATTCCTTTATTAGTTGAGCGCTTTATTGAAAGATATTCTGTACAACACAACAAAAAAATCAGTGGTTGTTCAGAAGATGCAATGAATGCATTAATGGATTATCACTGGCCCGGTAATATTCGTGAGTTGGAAAATATTATCGAAAGAGGAGTCATATTGACAAATAGCGGTAATGTCATTGATTCGGCGAATTTACTTTCGGTTGCCAGTAGTGAGACGGGTGATGACTCTGCTCGCCGTGACTCACGACTTGCTAACCTCATAGATCATGCTTTAAGACACAAGATTCCCCTGGAAAAGCTGGAATCACGTTTACTGGATGAGGCTGTGCAAAGAAGTCGTGGAAACATTAGCTCTGCCGCCCGTATGCTGGGGTTATCAAGACCTCAATTGGCCTATCGTATGGGCAAACAAGATACGAACAAATAAATTTAAAAAAACTTATGAACACATCTAAAAATTATCAATTTGTTCTGGTTCATGGAGCCTGGCATGGCGCATGGTGTTGGGAAAAGGTCGTACCGCTGTTAGAAGCCGGGGGTCATGCGGCTCATGCAATTGATTTACCGGGACTGGGAGAAGATCAAACGCCAATCAAGGACGTCACACTCGAAAGTTACGTGTCCGCAGTGAGTGAGTTGATAAACTCCATCGACCAGCCAGTAGTGCTTGTCGGTCACAGTATGGGCGGCATGGTCATAACCCAGGTTGCCGAGCTGATCCCCGACAAGATTAATACGCTTATCTATCTCACCGCATTTTCGCCGAAAAATCGTGAAACCCTGTTGCAATATGCACTTGAGAATACCGAATCTGATGTCACGAAATACAAACAGATAAACGAGGAGGAGGGCTACTTTACCGTGGCAGAAGACAAGTTACAGGCTTGTTTTTACGGTAAGTGTTCAGACGAGGATGCGCATAATGCGATCAAGCAACTCCGACCCCAGGCGCTCGCACCGGTTGCAACCCCGCTAAAACTAAGTGACGAAAATTACGGTCGTGTCCGGCGTTGTTATATCGAATGTAGTAAGGATCGTGCAATTACTTTGGCCATGCAAAAGCGATTGAAAGAAAATGGAAGAGTTGATGATTCCGCGGTGCTGGATACAGATCACTCCCCGTTTTATTCCTGCCCTGAAGAGCTCGCCGAAACTCTTATTTCACTGGCTTGAGAAGAAACTAAAACTAGCCTGGTCATTCAGAAAAATAGATCATATAGTAAAATATCGATTTTATGAGTTTTATCATATGATCAAATTTTCCCGGGTAGTTTTACCAGGGAAATTAAAAATATCTTATTAATCATAGCTTTGTGAATTATGGCACATGCTATGCCTATGTAACTAGGTTGATTAATATAAAAGTGAAATATTAGTGGAGTTTTTATCTGGTGGTAGTGAAGCCTTTAAAGCATTACGTACATATCACGAATAAGAAACGTGCAGGTTTTGTCGAATTCAATTATTCGATTAACGATCCAAGCCTGTTTCTCGAAATGATATTGCCGACAGATGCTTTTGAGGATTTTTGCGAAAAAAATAGTGTCATCTTCCTGTCTCCAGAAGAGGTAATGGCCGTAGAGCGACAACAAGAAAAGTGGCGAGACGGGGATAACAAAGGTATCTCCCTGATCCATAACAATTCCCAAGCCTGAGGAAAGCAAACAATGTCTATAGATATTAAGACAGCGACAATAGAAGCTAAACGCACTACTTTTGATCATATCGTCGAAAAACTGGGTGAAGGTAAAACACCCACTCGATACCAGGAGGCGGTATTCGGACACCAGGCCGAAGAAGTTTTTCATTACCGACCAACCTGGGATTCCGAGCGAGAATTATTCGATGCGCGCCGTACGGCGATAGTAATGAATGATTTTGAAGACCTGCTGGATCCACGCCAGTACTACTACGGTACCTATGTTATACAGCGTTCAAAACAACGAGAGTCCCAGGAAAAGAATTTCTCTGTCGTCGAAAAACGCGGCTTGCTGGAAGATCTTGATGCAGTTATGAAAGAAAAGATTAGTAAAGTAGTTGTGCCTTTTCGTCACGCTGAATGGGGGGCAAATAACAACAACTATTATATTGCCGGTTATGGTTTTCAGACACCTATCACTGCAGCAGCCACTTTTCAGGGCATGGACCGACTGGCAAATGCACAGTACCTGACCAGTATCGGTTTGATATTAAGTAGCAATGATCCTGCGATCCTAGATCAGGCAAAAGATGAATGGTTAAACACGCCCATGTGGCAAGGCTTGCGAAAGCTGGTTGAAGACAGTTTTGTCACCAAGGACTGGTTTGAATTACATGTCTTGCAGAATTACCTTCTCGATGGCGTTTTTCAACCCTTGCTATTCAAACATTTTGAAAACGAGGTGGTAAAAAATGGTGGCGCTGCATTTGCCATGTTGACCGAGTTTTTTGTTGACTGGTTTGTTGAGTCTCAACGTTGGGCTGATAGCACGATTAAAGTTGCTGTGAAAGAATCCGACGCAAACAAAGCGCTGGTTGAATCCTGGATAAACAAATGGCAGCCAACCGTGATAGCGGCAGCTGATCAGCTTGCTGAGTTTGTTTTCGCGGAAAGAAGTAAAGATATTATTCAACAAATCGAGACTGAGCTTGATGCGCGCTCAAAGAAGATCGGTATACAGGTTCAGGAGAAATAAAAATGGCAGAGAATGTATTTATAGCACTACAGAATAACCCTGATGCTCAACCGATTATCGAGGCGATCATCCAGGATAACGAACATGCGATTGTTAATGAATCTCCCGGGATGGTCAAAATTGATTGCCCCAAGCGGCTTGTAATAAAACGAGAGACTGTAGAAGAAAAACTTGGTCGAGAATTTGAATTGCAGGATATCCATCTGACCCTGATTTCGTTATCTGGGAATATGGATGAGGACGAAGATGAAATTGTCCTGCAGTGGAATTTCTGATTCCGCTGCTTTTTAATGAATCTTGACTAATAAATGAATACGACAAAGTTTCCGGAGGTGGGACAGGATGACAACTAAAGCAAAACGCCTGAATATGAATCAGAAATACCAGTTAATGACCCGAGGTCTGGACTGGGAAACTACATATCAGGATATGGACGATGTCTTCCCATATGATAAATATGAAGGTATCAAAATAAAGGACTGGGACAAATGGCAAGATCCTTTTCGCCTTACTGTCGATGCTTACTGGAAGTATCAATCGGAAAAAGAAAGAAAGTTATATGCAATTCTGGATAGTGTTGCGCAGAACAATAGCCAGTTAAGTATTTCTGATGCGCGTTATATGAATGCAGTCAAAATCTGGATGCAGGGCGTAACACCACTTGAATACAATGCCTTTAGAGGGTTTTGCACGCTTGGCCGCGGCTTTCGTGGTGCCGGTGCCAGAGTAGCTTGCCAGTTCCAGGCGATTGACGAGATGCGCCATCACCAAACCCAGATTCATGCTTTCAGTCATTACAACAAGTTCTTCAATGGTATGAATCAGCAGTCACGAATTCGGGATCGCGCCTGGTACCTGTCAATACCAAAGTCCTATTTTGAAGATGCGATGACAGCAGGACCGTTTGAGTTTATCACTGCCATTTCATTTTCTTTCGAGTACGTACTGACTAATTTGTTGTTTATGCCATTTGTATCAGGTGCGGCTTATAACGGCGACCTGGCAACGACGACGTTTGGCTTTTCGGCACAGTCTGATGAGTCTCGTCACATGACTTTGGGGCTTGAGATTATCAAGTTTATGCTTGAGCAGCACGAGGATAACGTGCCCATAATTCAGGGCTGGCTGGATAAATGGTTCTGGCGTGGTTACCGACTGCTCGGCCTTGTGGGGACAATGATGGATTACATGTTACCCAAGAAAGTTATGTCCTGGCGCCAGGCCTGGGAAATATACTGGGAAGAAAACGGCGTTGCACTGTTTAACGATCTGGCTCGCTACGGAATAAAAATGCCGAAACATCATGAAACGGCAACTAAGGAAAAAAATCGAATTACCCATGAATTCTGGTCAACCATTTACCAGTTTTCTCATGCTACTGCTTTATACACATGGATACCGGGTAACGAAGAACTGGATTGGCTTTCCGCTGAGTATGGTGAATTGTTTGATACGGTATATCGACCGCGCTATGAATACTGGAAAGAACTGGACGACAAGGGCGAACGTTTTTTCCAGGAAAGACTACCGGTGGTTTGTAATGTTTGTCAGATTCCGATCTTCCATACCATGCCGGATGATCCATTGAAAAATTGTTGTTTGGTATCTGAATACAAAGGCACTAAACACCAGATGTGTTCAGAAGGTTGTCTGGATATATTCAATAACGAACCGGAAAAATATTGTCAGGCCTATATACCTCCACAACAGATCTACCAGGGTAATTGTGGCGGAGCAACGTTGGATGACTATCGGAAGTGGCTGCACATCAGAGACGAAGATACCGGTGAATACTATGGATCAGAAGATCATCAAATGTGGGAAAAATGGAAAGCCCAGGCGGGCAAACCGACTGACGAAGCAGCCTGAGGCGACGCTTACTGTTGAGAGCACGTTTTGGTTAATTATGTGAGAGGAAAATATTATGGCAGTTAAATTTATTGGCGATTCCTATGACTTTCCCTGTGCCAACCAGGTCGAGAATTATGGTGGAGATATGAATCTGTATATCGTATGGGATCATCATTTGATCTACTGTGCGCCGAATGCCTATCGTGTACCGGTAAATATAAAGTTCAGAGATTTTCTGGAACAGGTATTCGCGCCGGATTACAAGCAACATCCAGATGCTGAGAAAGTAAAATGGGATGAAGGAGTCTGGCAAATGGAAAACGAAGCATGGACGCCAGATTTCGACAAGACCCTGGAAGAAAATAACATCGCACATAATTCCTTCATCAGAGTAAACACACCAGGTTTGGAAGGTATGCATGGAGTGGGTAACTAGTTTTGTAGCAAGGGAGGAACTAAGGTGTCTTATCAATTAACCATTGAGCCTCTTGGTGAAGTTATTGAGGTAGAGGAAGATCAAAAGCTTCTGGATGCTGCACTTCGAGCTGGTATCTGGTTGCCATATGCATGTAATCATGGTGTTTGCGGTAGCTGTAAAATTCAGGTGTTGGAAGGAGAAGTCGAACATAACGAGGCATCTGGTTTTGCCTTAATGGACATGGAACGTGACGAGGGCAAGACTCTGGCCTGTTGTGCGACTTTATCGTCTGACGTGGTGATTGAAGCTGACATAGAAGAAGAAGACGATGCGCTGAATCTTTCAGTTGACGATTACAGTGGCACGGTGGTGAAGATTGAAAACCTGACACCGACAATTATGGGGATCTGGTTAGAAGTACCGGGTGAAGGTGTTGAGTTTCAGGCCGGGCAATATCTTAATTTACACATCCCCGGTCTGGAAGATCCCAGAGCGTTTTCCATCGCCAATTCACCTTCAGAGCCTAACCTGATTGAATTGAATATTCGTCACGTTGAAGGTGGCCAGGCAACTACATATCTTCATCAACAACTTGTGGTGGGTGACGAATTAACATTTACTGCACCCTTAGGTCGATTCTTTGTGCGTAAGTCTGCTCCGGAGCCGATGATTTTTCTTGCCGGTGGGTCCGGACTTTCCAGTCCCAAGTCGATGATTCTTGATCTGCTTGAAGAAGGGGATGAGCGTGAGATTACTCTTGTCTATGGTGCTCGTTGCCGTTCGGAACTTTATTACTATGATCTTTTTACTGAACTGTCAGAAAAATATAAAAACTTTCATTACGTTGCAGCGCTTTCGGAGCCTAATGAAGATGATGAATGGAAAGGTTCATGCTGTTTCGTGCATCAACTGGCCGAGCAACATTTTGGGAAAAATTTTGAAGGCTATAAGGCCTATATGTGTGGTCCACCATTAATGATTGACGGTTGTATCACCGCCTTGATGCAGGGACGTCTGTTTGAAGATCATATTTTCATGGAAAACTTTTTCACCGCAGCCGATAGTGCGAAGCCGGCTCGTCGTAGTGCGTTGTTTAAGAAATTCTAAATTGACTGAGTGACATTAATTAAGAGTGTTTCAAATTACCATAGAAAATTCTGGCGAAACTTTTACTTGTTCACCAGATAATAATGTTCTCAGGGCAATGGAACAATTGGGACGTAAAGAGATTCCAGTGGGATGTCGAGGTGGTGGATGTGGTGTATGCCGAGTGCAGGTCCTTGATGGAGGCGAATATCACACAGGCAAAATGAGTCGTGAGCAGATTTCTGAAGATGACGAGGCGAAGGGAATATGCCTGGCGTGCAAGTTAGTGCCTGATAGTGATTTGCAACTAAAGGTAGTAGGGAAATGGCAAAACCAATTTGTTACAAGTACAAGTTCAAAGAACTAGTTTTGTTGTAGCAGTGTAGTTAACTTACAAGTAAGAGGAGAAATGCAATGTCATTTAAAGGTGTGATGAGACCCGGACATGCAGCAATACGTGTTTTGGATATGCAGGAATCGGTTAAATATTATGTTGAAAGAATAGGTCTGATAAAGACCGACGAAGATGATCAGGGCAGGGTGTATCTGAAAGCATGGGACGAACATGATCGCTTTTCAATTGTGTTACGCGAAGCAGATTCCCCCGGTATTGATCACATGGCATTTAAAGTGTACAGCACTGCCGATCTGGATGAGTTTGAAGGCAAGTTAAATGACTATGGTCAGAATGTTGAGCGCATACCGGCAAACGAACTTAAGGGCTGTGGCGAACGGGTTCGCTTTGATTCTCCTTCAGGACATACATTTGAATTGTATGCAGAGAAAGAAGTACTGGGCAATGGATTGGGTCGGAAAAATCCGGATCCATGGCCGGAGGGATTGAAGGGCATGCAGGTTTACCGTTTTGACCATTGCCTGCTTTACGGCAGTAACTCCAAAGGTACCGTTGATATATTCAGGGAAGTTCTGGGCTTTGATTTAACAGAAGAAGTTGTGTCACCAGAGGGTGACAGGATTGCAGCTTTTCTTAGCTGCTCCAACAAAGCCCACGATCTTGCGATACTTGAATACGCCGAACCCGGCAAGCTGCATCACGTTTCATTTATGTTAATGAGCTGGGAAGAGGTGTTACGAGCAGCGGATATTATGGGCATGCATAATATTTCTATAGATATTGGTCCTACCCGTCATGGAATTACCCGTGGACGTACGATCTACTTCTTTGACCCATCAGGTAATCGCAATGAGGTCTTCTGTGGCGATTATACCTGGTACCCTGATCACGGTCCCATCACCTGGAATGCTGAAGAACTGGGCAAGGCGATTTTTTATCACGACAGGAAATTGAACGAGAATTTCCTGACAGTCGTAACCTGAGCGATCGGAAAGAGAGAACTACGAGGAGGGCTGGCTATTTATCGGAGCTAGATAATTTAGCCAGGACTTCTTCATCTGTTCGCAGGGTACGCATGATGTGATCCTCGGTGGCCTTGCAGGCGGCTTTCACGTCACGAGAAATAGCGGCGTCGTTGATGGCCTGGTGTTCAGCCTGCAAATCTCGGGTTTTGTCATGGGCGAGTATGGCGAGTAATCGGTATCGTTTGTGTTGTTCATACAAGATATGTCTAAATTTCAATAACCAGGGTGAGCGACTTGCCCCAACCAATGCTTCGTGAAATTCATCATTCCTTTTTTCCCATTCGCTAAACTCTTTATTCCGGTGTTCTTCTGCCTTTGTCAAACGGTGAAATGAAGCGACTATACCAGCTTCCCATTCATCGTCGCCGTACTTGATACTTTCAGATAAAGCCTCGCACTCCAGCAGGATGCGCATCCTGGTTAAATCTTCCAGATCCTCCAACGAGACAGGAGATACACGAAAGCCACGCTGACCCTCCACGGTGACAAAACCCTCACCGGCAAGTCGGTTCAGGGCTTCCCGTAACGGGCTGGCACCAGTTTCATAGTGATTGCGAAGTTCTTCTATGCGTAACTTGGAATTGGGTGTGAGATTACCGTCGATGATGTCTGTCCTGAGTCTGTTATAGACGGATTCCACCATGGTTTTTGCAGTGCTATTTGGCATAAGTAGCTGAAATAATAAAAGAATTTAGTTTTACTACATGTATATAAAAGGCAATAAAAAAAATATCGATATAATTAATAATATCGATATAATGCCTCCTTAGCGATATAACTAATTACATTATATCTACATGGCTGGAAAGCAAACAACATTTATATTAACAAGCTGAAGACCTCATCAATGTTGACATTATATACACATCCCATGTCTCCCTGTTCACAGAAGGTACGCATCGTACTGACAGAAAAAAATCTCGAATGGGAGAAATACGATGTCAATCTACCTGAAAAAGAAAATTTGACACCGGAATATCTTAAATTGAATCCTCTGGGCGTAGTTCCCACCCTGGTTGATAATGGCATGGCAGTTATCGAATCTTCGATTATCTGTGAATACCTTGATGATAAATATCCGACACCAAAATTAAAACCGGAAGATCCTTTTCTCAGATCAAAAATGCGCTTCTGGATGAAACATATTGATAACAAAGTGCATCCAAGTTGCGGTGCTCTGCAATGGCCACTGGTTATGGCGGACAAATTAAAAAAACTATCTGAGGCGGAACAAGATGCACTAATCGACAAGGTAATTGAAAAACCCCGACGGGAACGTCAGCGACGATTATTGAAACAGGGTTATGACGCACCTGATGTGAAAGATGCCGTGGCAACTTATGAAAAAACAATAATGGATATGGAAAAAGCGCTGAGTGAACAGGACTGGTTGGCAGGTGATGAGTTTAGTCTGGCGGATGCAGCTATGGCACCATATTTTCAGACACTCTACCAGTTTGGCTGGGAAGACTGGTATCTTTCGCGTAGCAATGTTACCAATTGGTATGAACGTGTTATCAATCGTGAGTCCTATCAAAACGGCGTTGCCGGAGACTTTAACGAAGAAAAATTGGCGGAGTTGAACAGTAAAGGCGAATCTGCCTGGATCAAAATTCAGGAATATATCGCCGCAGGTAGATAACATGGATATCAGTGTCGAACAGAAAAACATAAGTTGGCAGGCAGCGAATAGACTTGTGGAGGCCGCAGTAAATTACGCGGAAGAACAAGGTCTTTGTATTAATGTTGCGGTTGTCGATAGTGGAGGACACCTGGCAGCCTTTTTACGCATGCCCGGTTCTGCTTTCCACTCAATTGATATTGCTATCAACAAGGCCTACACGGCCATGAGTTTTGGACTGGCTACCTCGGGCTGGCAGCCCGTTGCAGATAGTATGTCGCCCCTGAGCCAAAGCGGACTGTTCTCTACAGATCGCCTTTTGCCCTGTGGTGGTGGATTACCTGTTGAAGTGAATGGTAATCGTATTGCTGGTATTGGTGTCTCTGGTGCCAGCGAACAGCAGGATGAAGACATCGCCAGGCAGGCTTTGTCGTTATTGGAAAAATAATTGTAAATATTGGATGGTTCATATGCACGCAAAAGTAAAATCTTCGGAAACGGAAAAAAATATTGAAGGTAAAACCATATGTCATTTTATTAATGGTGAATATACAGGGTCTGCTAACGGTAAGACCTTTAATACTTATAATCCGGTCACAGGAAAAGTTTATGCGCAGGTGCATGAAGCTGGTCGCGATGAAGTAGATGCCGCGGTAAGGGCCGCAAAAAATGCGATGAACGGTGTTTGGGGAGAAATGACAGTCGAGAAACGACTGGAGTTACTATACAAACTTGCCGATGGCATTAACGACAGGTTTGATGATTTTCTCGAAGCCGAATGCCTCGATACCGGTAAGCCTTATTCTCTTGCCAGTCATGTTGATATCCCCCGTGGTGCGGCTAACTTCAAAGTGTTCGCCGATGTTATAAAAAATGTTCCAACAGAATCATTTATGTTGGAGACACCTGATGGTAAGGGCGCATTGAATTATGCCCTGCGTGTTCCCAAAGGTGTGATTGCAGTAATAAGTCCCTGGAATTTACCTTTGTTGTTGATGACCTGGAAAGTAGGCCCGGCACTTGCGTGTGGAAATACTGTAGTTGTAAAACCATCCGAAGAAACACCTGCGACGACAGCATTGTTGGGAGAAGTAATGAACGAGGCAGGAATACCTGCAGGTGTATTTAATGTGGTCCATGGGTTCGGACCAGACTCTGCCGGTGAATACCTGACTCAGCATCCTGAGGTCGATGCTATTACTTTTACGGGTGAAACAGCGACAGGAACCGCTATCATGCAACAGGCGGCAATCGGTATGCGAGACGTCTCTTTTGAGTTGGGTGGGAAAAACGCAGGTTTGGTATTTGCTGATTGTGATATGGACAAGGCCATAGAAGGCACTATGCGTTCGGTTTTCGCAAACTGCGGTCAGGTTTGCCTGGGAACAGAAAGAGTTTATGTAGAACGCCCAATCTTTGAAGAATTTGTAAACCGTCTAAAAGATGAAGCAGAGAAGTTAAAGCCCGGTTTACCGAAAGAAGAAGATACAAGTTTCGGCCCAATGGTAAGTTTGCAACAACGGGACAAGGTGCTTTCTTATTACCAGAAGGCAAAAGAAGATGGTGCCAATATAATTACCGGTGGTGGTATTCCGGAAATGCCTGAGGAATACAAAAACGGATTCTGGATTGAGCCAACTATCTGGACGGGTTTGCCAGAGACATCAGCAGTTATCCGGGAAGAAATATTTGGTCCTTGTTGTCATATCCAGCCTTTTGATACTGAAGAAGAAGCGATCAATATGGCCAACGATACGCAATATGGATTGGCCACGGCGATTTGGACAGAAAATGCATCAAGGGCGCATCGGGTTGCAGCAAAAATTAATGTTGGTATCGCCTGGGTTAATAGTTGGTTCCTGAGAGATCTACGTACACCTTTTGGTGGTTCTAAACAATCGGGAATTGGAAGGGAAGGTGGAGTGCATTCGCTGGAGTTTTATACAGAAATGCGTAACGTCTGTTTGAAACTGTAACAAATCACACCCTGCGGACAAGAAAAAGAAATTAAACGATGACTATGAATAAAGACAAAATAAAATCTTACGGCGATACGCTTTACGATTGTTTGAAGAATCGTACGACTATTGATCCCATTACTGAGCAGGAAAGTGATGTCACCATTGAAGATGCTTATCACATTTCCCTGCAGCTATTGCAAAGACGACTGGATGACGGTGAAAAAGTAATCGGTAAAAAGATTGGTGTTACCAGCAAGGCCGTGCAAAACATGTTGAACGTGCATCAACCGGACTTTGGTTTTTTAACTGATCGTATGGTTTATAGCCATGGCGATGAGTTGCCTATCAGTACGGATATGATTCAGCCAAAAGCAGAAGGTGAGATCGCTTTTATTCTTAAACACGATCTGTCTGGCCCCGGAGTAACCAATGCTGATGTTCTACGCGCGACCGAGTGTGTCATGCCCTGTTTTGAGATTGTTGATTCACGCATAAAAGACTGGAAGATAAAAATACAGGATACGGTGGCTGACAATGCCTCTTGCGGTTTATTTGTATTAGGCGACAAAGCCGTACGGCCGGATAAAGTCGACCTTGTTACCTGCGGTATGGTGCATGAAAAGAATGGTGAAATTATTGCTACTGGTGCCGGTGCAGCAGCTCTTGGTTCACCGGTCAATTGCGTTGCATGGTTGGCAAACACGCTGGGTGAATTTGGCATCAAACTGGAAGCGGGTGAAGTAATTTTGTCTGGTTCGCTGGTGCCCTTACATAGCATTGTACCGGGTGATTCAATGCATTTATCCGTAGGTGGGATTGGTAGTGCGTACGTACGCTTTACTTAATATGAAAATGGTGAGGAAGAGTAAATGAAATTGAACGCAGCATTAATCGGCTCCGGCAATATTGGTACCGATCTGATGATGAAAGCCTTTCGCAGCGAATGGATTAATCCATTGTGGATGGTGGGTATTGATCCTGATTCAGATGGTCTGTCCAAAGCCAGAGAACATGGAATGAAAACGACCCATGAAGGTGTCGATGAACTATTAGCCTATGTAGAGGAAGACGAAATCAAGATCGCTTTTGATGCTACCTCGGCTTACGTGCATGCCGAAAATTCCCGTAAATTACAGGAAAAAGGTGTGATGGTTATCGATCTAACACCAGCTGCCATTGGTCCTTTTTGTGTACCGCCGGTGAATTTATCTGAACATGTGGGAAAGCGTGAGATGAACGTGAACATGGTGACTTGCGGTGGTCAGGCGACGATACCGATGGTAGCGGCAGTGAGCCGTGTACAGGCTGTAGACTACGGCGAAATTGTAGCAACTGTCTCTTCCAGGTCGGCTGGTCCCGGTACCCGGAAAAATATTGATGAGTTCACCCGCACTACTGCCGGTGCTGTGGCAGTGGTAGGCGGTGCAAAGAAAGGTAAGGCAATTATCATTCTGAACCCGGCGGAACCGCCGATAATTATGCGCGACACGGTGCATTGCCTGACGGCAGATGAACCTGATCAGAAAGCTATTACCAGGTCGGTGCATGAAATGATTACTGAAGTGCAAAAATATGTACCCGGCTATACATTAAAAAATGGTCCGGTATTTGATGGCAAGCGCGTTTCCATATACCTGGAAGTGGAAGGTCTTGGAGACTACCTTCCAAAGTATGCAGGTAATCTGGACATCATGACGGCAGCAGCATTGCGCACGGCAGATATGTTTGCCGAAGAGATTATTAACGGTGTGATCACCCTTGAAGCGGTGAATGCCTGAGGAGATTGATGTGGACATAAGCGGCAAGAAAATAACATTACATGATATGTGTCTGCGCGATGGCATGCATGCCAAGCGTCATCAGATAACAGTGGAGCAAATGATTAAGGTGGCAACAGCGTTGGATGACGCAGGTGTGCCATTAATCGAGATTACCCACGGCGATGGTCTTGGGGGTGCTTCCATTAACTACGGTTTTCCCTGCAATTCAGATGAAGAGTACCTCGGTGCTGTCATACCCCTGATGAAAAAGGCAAAGATTTCTGCCCTGTTATTACCTGGCATTGCGACGGTTGAACATTTGAACATGGCCCATGACATTGGCGTACATACAATACGTATTGCAACCCACTGCACCGAAGCAGATGTGTCGGAGCAGCACATCAATTCTGCACGAAAACTGGATATGGATACGGTTGGTTTTTTGATGATGGCACACATGACAGAGCCTGAAGCGTTACTGGAACAGGCAAAGTTAATGGAAAGCTATGGTGCCAACTGTATCTATTGCACTGATTCAGCAGGTTTCATGTTACCAGACGATGTTACCGCACGTATCAGAGTTTTCCGGGATGAACTTAAACCGGAGACTGAAATCGGTTTTCATGGTCATCACAACATGGCCATGGGCGTTGCCAATTCACTGGCAGCTATCGAGGCGGGAGCAAACAGGATAGATGGATCAGCGGCCGGTCTTGGCGCAGGCGCAGGTAACACACCTCTTGAAGTATTTAACTCTGTACTGGATCGCATGGGCGCAGAAACCGGTGTTGATGTATTTAAACTGATGGATGTCGCTGAAGACATTATCGTACCGATGATGGATCAGCCCATACGTGTCGATCGTGATTCATTGGTCATGGGGTATGCCGGTGTGTACTCCTCATTTTTATTACATGCCAAACGTGCTGGTGAAAAGCATGGTGTACCGTCGGAAAAAATACTGGTCGAGCTTGGCAATATGAAAACCGTCGGTGGCCAGGAAGATATGATTGAAGATGTTGCGCTGAATATGCGTAAAGAGATGGACGAAAAATCGGAGAGCGTAGTATGACCTTATCAAAAGAAGTAATTGCACAGCTTGCTGAGCATGTAGAGAACGCCGAGTTGAACAAAAAGGCGATCACCAAAATCACCGATGATTACCCGGACATGGACTGGGAAGATGCTTATGCCATCCAGTATGCGATCCGCAAACGTAAACAGGATCGCGGAACTCTGATAGCAGGCTTGAAAATGGGTTTAACTTCCCATGCGAAAATGAAACAAATGGGGGTTGAGACGCCTGTCTTTGGTTTTTTGACTGACTACGGCAGTTACGCTGATGGCGCAGAGATCGACACTTCAAATTTTATCCATCCGAGAATTGAAGGTGAAGTTGCAGTAATGACAAACAAGACCTTAAAAGGACCTGGTTGTCACATCGGCTCCGTATTAGCAGCAATTGATTTTGTCATGCCCGCCATAGAGATTATTGACTCTCGTTATGAAAATTTTCGATTCGATCTAAAGAGTGTAATTGCCGATAACACTTCCGCTGCAGGTTATGTCACCGGTAGCAACATGAAAAGAATTGAAGAACTTGATTTACCAACACTCGGTGTCGTACTGGAAAAGAATGGTGAAATAGTTGAGTTGGGTGCAGGTGCGGCGGTGCTGGGACACCCTGCTGCCAGTGTGGCCATGCTCGCAAATATGCTGGCCGAACGTGGTGAAGAGATATCGGCAGGTACTTTTATTATGACCGGTGGTATCACGGCAGCAGTGGCAGTAGAGAAAGGAGATAACATTAATATGCGTTGTCAGGATATTGGTAGCGTTTCCATGCGTTTCGTCTAATTTTTTGATCTAGGTTAATAAACAGCTTGATTTGTGTCGTCATACTGCTGCAGCTGGAGGACATTGCTCATCGAGGCGCAGGTATGGCAAGTATTTGATCTGTCTGGTATTTAGACACAGATATTTGGCTTATTACATATAAAAGAGGTGTAGCGGATGTCTATGATGGTAGAACTGAGAGCTTTTTTTACAATAAGAATTCCAGCAAGCGTCAAATTTTTTCGTTACATCAGCATCAATGTACTCATTTTGTCTTTGATGGCCTGTGAAGCACCCCTGGTTCTGGACCAGGTGGAACAGTCGAAACAAAGTTTCACTCGCCGTACTGATATCTTTCTCGCAATCGGATCAAACGCAGACGATATTGTTGTGGTTGGTTCCCATGGTCTTGTTCTTGTTTCAAATAATGATGGTGAGTCCTGGCAGCGACAGGAATTACCTGAGTGGCCGGCATTAATAGATGTAGCTGCTTGTGCAAATGGAAACTTCGCTGCACTTTCATTCGAAGGAGATGTCTGGATATCCGAAGATCGAGGCGAGACCTGGCAGGCACGTAAACTTGGTACGGAAGAATCCCCCCAGGCGATTACATGTGATAGCGGTAATCGTTTATGGGTAGTCGGTGCCTTTGCAACGATTTCACATAGCGATGATCTGGGCAGTAACTGGTCTTTGTCGACTACTGATGAAGATATCATCCTGAATAATATTCAGTTTATCGGTGATAACGAAGCCTATATTAGTGGTGAGTTTGGTACCTTGATGAAAACCACAGATAGGGGTGCGAACTGGGAAATGTTAGCTCCGATAAAAGAGGACTTCTATCCGCAGGATATGTATTTCGAAAACGATCAGAGCGGTTGGGTGATCGGTCTTGCTGGTCTCGTTTTACATACCAGTGACGGTGGTCAAAGCTGGCATATGCAGGAGACAAACACACTTGTATCATTGTTCCGCCTTGCTATGTCTAACGAAACACTGATTGCAGTAGGTGGTGAAGGAAAAATCTTCAGCCTCAATGGCGATTCCTGGAGAGAGCTTAATCATGGTAAGAGCATTCGGCTTTACCTGGGAGGAATTGAAGCTCTACAAAACGACAGGATCATTGTTGCAGGGCCAGCAGGGATACTACATATCTTATCTGTCAATGAGATGGTCGGAAAGGATGCAGACGCTTCGGTATATATTTTTGAACCCAACAATAATAACAAGGGGTAGATAAATGGATACCAGTAACTTTTTTTCAAGGTTCGGAAATTCTCTTTTTGATAATCGTAAGATTGTTCTTGGGATCATTCTTCTGATAACACTGATATTCGGTTACCAGATACCTGCAGTAAAAATGCTATCTGATTTTGCCGACTTACTTCCCCAGGAACATCCGTACATACAATTGCATAACGAGATTCGCGATACCTTTGGCGGTGCCAATATCATCGTGATGTCAGTCGAAGTAGAAGAAGGCACTATATTTACTAACGAAACTCTGGACCGTATTCATCGGATCACGCAGAAGCTTGATGAAGTTACCAATATCAATCACAACCTGGTCACTAGTCTTACCCATAGAAATACACGCAAGATCTGGATCACTCCTGACGGAACTATTCGTTCGAAAAATTATTATGATCCACAACGGGGGGAGTACACGGAAGAGGAATTAGAGAACATTAAAAGGGATGTTATTTCCAGTAATAATGTATATGGCCTGCTGGTCTCTCCGGATATGAAGTCCGCTTTAATCAAGGGCACACTGAACGAGGGTAAACTTCGTTATCGTGTCGTGTTTGATGAATTGCAGGAGATACGTAATGCTGAGTCAGCAGCGGGCGTTACTATTCATGCCACCGGGAACCCGGTGCTGGTGGGTTGGGTTGATTCGTATAGCGGACAAATCCTGCAAATATTTATGTACACCATAGTCATTGTATTAATGATTCTTATCGTTTATACACGCCGTGTTTATGGAATTGTATTGCCCTTGTTGGGCATGGCCTTGACCAGTATCTGGGGTGTCGGCTTTATGGGTTTGTTTAATTACAACCTCGATCCATTAATGCTGGTTGTACCCTTCCTGATTTCAGCGCGGGCAATGTCACATGGTATCCAGAAAATAGAACGCTATTTTCTCGAGTTATCACAAACTGAAGATAAAGTACTGGCGGCGCGAAATACCTTTAACTCCTTATTCAGACCGGGCGCCCTTGCAATTGTTGCTGATGCAGCGGCACTGTATTTAATTGGTCTTGGTTCAGTACCTATAAATGACAAGATGGCTATCTATGCGTCATTCTGGGCCTTGACCATGGTAGCCACTGTTCTAATCATGATCCCGATGTTTTTAGCGGAACTTCCAAAGCCAAAAAACACGGCGATGAAAACAACGGTGATCAGAAAGTTATTTCCGAAACTGGCCCTGGTTGTATCAACTCCCGCACGTTCTCGTAATGTACTAGTTGTATGTCTGTTGATTTCCATTGGAGCAAGCTATTTAGCTACGTCGGTACAGGTAGGTGAACCAGAGTCAGGTTCGCCGTTGTTATATCGTGACCATGATTACAACGTGTCATCCAAATCGATCAATTCCAGTTTCCCCGGTTCAGAAGAAATGTTCATCATCGCGGAAACCGATAAGAAGGGCGGTATAAAAAGACCGGAAGTGCTAAAAGCACTGACAGACTTTCAAAATCATATGATGCTTGATCCCAATCTAGGCGGGGTAAAAGGAGTGAATAACCTGGTGCGGCAAGTCAACCAGATGACAAGAAATGACGATCCTCGTTGGGGGGTAACTCCAACTATCAATAATAACGTCGGTGGTTTGATGTTCATGTACATGATGTCTTCACCGACACCGGGTGCCTTGCTGGAATATATCGATACCGATGAGAAACTGGCAAACATGGTTTTCTATTACAAGGACCACACTGGTGAGACTATTCGCCGTTCCATACATATGGCAAAAGAATGGATAGAAACCAAAGGCACGGAAATTGAAGGATTAACGATACATCTCGCAGGTGGACCCGTGGGTGTTACTGCGGCAATTGATGAAGAAGCTTACCAGACAAACCTGATAGTGGTGCCAGCTGTATTGGCATTAATCCTGGCATTTACATTCTGGTTTTATGGGTCAATACATTCAGGCGTCATGATGCTGGCTTCGATGGGCTTTGCAACAACCCTGACATACGCCTGCATGGGGCTACTGGAAATGGGTCTGAACGTAAATACAGTGCCGATGATAGCGGTAGGTATTGGCCTGGGTGTTGATTACGCAATATATATGATGGATCGCATAAAGGAAGAAATGCATTTTGCAGATAATTTGCAAGATGCGATTACCCAGGCAGTAGGTACAACCGGGGTGGCCATTGCATTCACCGCTACAACCCTGATAGGCGGGATTATCATGTGGGTGTTTATCTCTGATCTTCGTTTCCAGGCAGACGCCGCCAGACTTCTAATTATTATGCTGGTACTGAACGCCTGTTCTGCAATGTTCCTGGTACCGGCCTGGGTGGATATTTTTAAACCAAAATTTATCATGGAAGCAGGTAAAGAACATTGGACGGAGAAAGATCACCTGCATGCGGCGGAGGGAAGTATTTAACAAGAGTGTAAGTTAGATGTATTTTTACAACAATTATTTGACTACTTTTAACTGCTTATCGGCAATTGTTTGATATTTGTCAAACTTTTCAGCTTGTACTTTTAGTTAACTCGTGTGGGTTAAGGGGTCGTTTTTAAAATAGTGATATTATTCTGAAAAATAGTTATAGTAGTAAAATATCGATATTCTTATAAACCAAAAAGCATCGATTTGCGGAGGGGAGTTATGAATAGTCAGTGGTTATTTAAGAGGTGGTCCAGATTTGTCACGACAGTTTTTTTCCTGTCAGCATTTACCAGTAGTGTATCGGCATGGAATTCCAAGGACGGGACTCTGGAAGTCCATGGTTTTCTCGATAGTACAACTCACGCACGTCTGGATTATGGTATCTCCAAACAGCGGATGCGTGGCCAGGTTGAGTGGTCCAAGATTTTTAAACCAAATGGTTTATTTTCGGAAATATCCATGCACGGTACTTTGCGTGCTACCTACGATGGTGCCTATGATCTCAATGATGATGAGTTCGGTGATAGTTCAGGTAGCAATGTATTTGGCAGAAGTAGTGGTCTGGGCAATCTTGAAACACCCTGGGGCATGTCACCGGTTTCTGCAGGTAACCCTAACTTACCAGGCGGTGGTAATTTCGGATTTAACCTGACTACAAACCCTGATACAGGTTTGAAACGTGTCAGCAGTGAACTGGGCAATAGTAACAATAACGGCGCATTTGGCGGTGGACTGGATTTTTATACGCCTACCCGACCCTGTAATGTTGATTCCCGCGGTTGTTTGCCAGGTTACATGGATGCAACCGAAAATGAATTACGCTTTCCTGAATTCACCGATGATCTAGGCGTACTACGTGAGATTTATATTGATGCGACGATGCCATTTGATAATGGCGATGAAATAAACTTTCGCGTTGGACGTCAACAGATTGTTTGGGGACGTACAGATTTATTTCGGGTATTGGATGTCGTCAATCCTAATGATTTCTCTATACAGAATATCTACGAAGAACTGGAAGATTCTCGCGTACCGCTGGGTATTTTTTCTGCGGAATACCGTGCAGGTGGGGCAGGGGCTTTCGATGATTTGAACTTTCAGTTGATCTGGAACTTTGAAAAGTTTCGACCTAACAACCTTGGTCAGGGTGGTCAGCCATATAACATTCTACTCGCAGGAGATCTTTTCAGGGCTCTGGGTAACTGTTGGGACAATGGTTGTACGGTAAGTAACTTTGCAACAGGTCTTGTTCCTGGAGGTAATCTGTCGACGGATTTTCCGGCGCATATGATTGGTATACGCAATGTAAACCTGCCGAAGTGGAAAGCTGATCAAGGTGGTTTTCGTATAGAAGGTGTGTTTAAAAGTGTCGGCTTCTCATTAAACTTCCTGTCCTCCTATTCACAGCTGCCTTCTTTGAGAGGTGGTATTCCAACCACTAACGGATTTGTTGGTACTACCATTCCTGCGGCAGGTTGTCCGGTGGGATTCCCGCTATGTCCGCTGGGATTTAACCCCTTCGATCCAACTGATGTGCCTAATCTGGAAAGATTACGAGGTTTTGAACCGGCTTTCGATGTGCATTTCCCACGGGTGAACCTGATAGGCGGTTCGGCTGATTTTTATGTTGATCCACTCAAATCAGCGTTTCGCGTTGAAGTGGCACATACATCAGGTGAGGAATTTGCGGACACCTCACAACGTCGCTTATTTTCTGAGTCTAATGTCTTACGTTGGGTCGTAGGTTGGGACAGGCAAACTTATATTCGCGCTCTGAATCCGAATAGAACTTTCCTGTTGTCGGCACAGATATTTGGTCAGCATATTCTTGATCATAAAGACATTACGACACCGTTTGGTTCACAGATCGGTTTTCAAGATCACAAAGATAACTTCATCGGCACCTTTTTGTTCCAGGGCTTTTACATGAATGACCGGCTATTACCGAGGGTGATTACGGCCTATGACATAGGCGCGCAGGCTGGTGTGATTGCGCCCGCTATAGATTGGCTGGTTAATGACAACTGGCGGGTTACCTTTGGCGGTAATTTCAAGTTTGGTACAGGACATCGTGAAGCTGATGATGCTCGTACCTCCAACTCGTTCCCACCGTTTACCGCTGGACCTGCCTGTAATCCAGCCGCAGCGGGTGGTCCTACGCCAGGTTGTTTCCCCGGTGGCGGTGAGTTTTCCAGTATCGGTATTCGCCGAGGTTTTGAACCATTGGGTCGATTCAAATCCGGACCTATTGGAATGGCGCAACATGAAGATGAAATTCAATTACTAGTCCGTTATCGTTTCTAAGAAAAAATATCTGGAGAGTGAATATGTTTAAGTATTTAGAATATGCCAGTTTGGCAATCCTGCTAGCGTTGACCAATTCAGTCGCTTTGGCTGAATTTACAGAAGAAGATGTAAAAAAATCTTTTTATCCTTACGAAAACTATACGCCTGAGTTCGCTGGATACACGCCAGGGATGATTATCAATCAGGCCAATGTAGAACAGTTCAAGGATATTCTTGACCCGGCTCTTTATGCTCATGTCAGCAAAGGTGATGTGGAATTACAAACCAAGAAGACGGAGTCACTGGAGTTACATCCTAATTACATCAAGGCGACCTTGGACGCTGTTAACAATCCACCTTCACTCACTGGTGAAGGTCAGGTGGGTAACTTCGTGGCGGGTCGTGCCTTTCCACAGGAGCCGGATATCAATGATCCTCAAGCTGGTTTGAAATTGGCATGGAACTATCAGTATGGTTACAACTGGGGTGACAATGCAGCTATCTACCCATTTTACTGGAAGTTCAGAAATTTGGAGAGCGGCAAGGTTGAACGTACTATTAAATGGAATTTTCATTTTCTGAACTGGAAGCATCGGGTAAATCAGGAACCGGTTCCCGAAATAGCTAATAATCCTTCAAATTTATTTCGCTCGGTATATGTATATGCGGCTGAACCGTTTGATATTGCAAATACACAGTTGCTTATACACCGTTATAAGAATGATCTTAAGCGTGATGATGCCTGGTTGTATCTCGGTTTTCAGCGTCGCGTCCGACGACTTGCTACAGGGCAGACAACAGACTCCTTTTTAGGTACAGATCTAATGATCGAGGATTTTGAAGGTTATAACAATCGTGTGTCTGATTATGACTGGAAGTTTGTCGGCGCCAAAAATGGATTGTTACCATTTCACAATCATAATGATTTGAACCTCGCAACTGACATGCCAGCAGAAACTGATGGATATCAGTTTGTCGATTTCCACGGGAAGGGCAATTGCTACCCAAAATCAACATGGGAATTGCGTAAGGTATACGAATTACATGGTACGCCCAAAGATCCTAATCATCCTTTGAGCAAACGAGTTATGTTCGTAGATGCACAAACTTTTACCATCCCCAGGCAGTCTGAGTTTGACCGCAAGGGTGAACTTTGGAAATCCTTCACCATCTGTCAGGCTTACCCGGACACGCATATGGCTAAAAACAAAGGTACAGGTGTTTCCATCGATGATTGTTTTATGATGCAGGATTTGCAGGCTGGACACTGTACAACAGGCCAGTTCAAAGGTCAGGTTGATCCTGCATTGAACCCGGTCAACATGTTTACCGTACAAAATCTGCGTAAAAGTGGTCGTTAATTTTATTAGTTGATTCAAAGGGGGCGTACGCCCCCTTTTTTTATGTACAGGATGTACTGTATGCCGCGGGCGCAGGACGCGCAGGACACTTACATGGATGTAAGTGGACGAAAACGTCTGGAACAAGTTTTCCAGCGGCTAGTTCAGTTATCGTAATGTAAAAGAGGTAAATCTGATGTCCGAATCTGTAGATCTCAAAATCTTTTTCAATTTTAGAAGTCCCTATTGTTACCTGGCCAGTAAGACAATGTTCAGTTTGTTGGATGATTACAATATCAATCTGGTCTGGCGTCCTCTCGGTGCCTGGGATGGGCGTTCTCCACCAGACAGAGCAAAAGTAAAAATGCCATTGGCGCGGCAGGACGTTGCCCGCTGGGCCAGACGCATGGGTATTCCCTGCAATCCACCGCCACCAACAACCGATCCTACATTGGCGGGTATTGGTTCATTACTGGCCGAAGAAAAAGGATGTTTAATCGAATATGTTGTTGAGGTGATGCGTTGTGAGTGGGCGGGAAGTAATGATATTGGTCAACGGGATATTCTGATCCCTGTCGCGGAAAGTGTCGGTCTTGATGCGAAAGAATTTAAAGCGACACTGGATGATCCCGACAGGAAAAAACAACTGGATGATAACTGGAAAGAAGCACAGGAACTTGGTGTTATAGGTGTGCCGACCTTCACTGTTAATGACCAGATTTTCTGGGGCAACGATCGTCTTGAGTTTGTTGAGGACTATCTGGCTGAGTTGAGGTTAGTCAAGGCCTAGTACCTGCTATAAGATAACTTCATTGTTAAAGTTTACGTGGTATTTAAAGATGAAATATGATTAAACCCACATTTAAAGCCTCTATTTTTTTCTGGACTGTTATCTATTTCAGTTTTTCCGCAACACTTATTCAGGCGGATGTTATTGAGGGTGCGTTCTCTGCTGATTTAGACGAGATTAATTCAATAAGTCCTCAGCCTGGGACAATAATTGATCAAAATAATGTAGATTCATTCGAGCAATTATTAGCACCCAAATTGGGTGAACTGATTAAAGAAGGTTTTTACTCCATCAAAATTGGTGCACCGATATCAATTAAGCCTCACCAGGCTTACATTGATGCCACTGCTGAGCATATTGGAACTGCAAAACTAGATGACAAGCCTGGCGTTGTACTGAACTACACAGCGGGCAGGCCGTTTCCTGAACCACCAGAGCTGGATGATCCGAAAGCTGGAGACAAGCTTGCCTGGAACATGCGTTATACCTACGCCTACGATAGCGGTGAGATAACGGATTTTTTCTGGCAATACCGTGACATGCATAAAGAAAAGATCGAAAGAACACTATCCTTTTATGCCAGTTCCCTGCGTTTTATGCATCGCCATGTTGAACAACCTGTTCCGGCATTACCAAGAAATCCTTCTGAAGTATATAACGCGCTGTATCTGAAAGTGATTTCTCCACCTGATTTGCGTGGTACGCAGTTGTTAATACAACGCATGGAAGATGACACCAAGCAAGAACAGGCCTGGTTATATCTTGCAACTCATCGGCGTGTAAGGCGTCTGGCTTCTGGCCAAACAACGGATGCTTTCCTCGGTAGCGATATCATGATTGAGGATTTTCTGGGCTACAACGGCAGGATCAAGGATCAACGTTGGACCTACAAGGGAACCCAATGGGTTCTGCTTCCTTATTTCAATCATAATGAAATGCCGCTTGTAGAAGTTAATCATCAACAGGATGGTTACCGCTTTGTGGGCTTTACGGGAAAGGCCGACTGTTTTCCGGATATCACTTGGCAAATGCGTAAAGCCTACATACTTGAAGCTGAACCTTATGATGAGAGGCATCCTTTATCGAAAAGACTATTTTATGTGGATGCTCAAACAATGCAGCCAGCCTTTGCCAACATTTATGATAGAAGCGGTAAACTATGGAAAGTCGCAATCGCCGGCTTTTCCCATCCTGATGCACATCACCCTGTCAATAAAGGATCAGGAACACCGATGATCGATGTGGTGTCCATGATTGATATCCAGGCGATGCATTGCACTACTCTTCAGTTTAAGGCAATGGTGCCCAGAAAAAAATTAAAAGAAACCGATTTTACTGTACAGGCACTGCGCGCAAAAGGTCGGTAAAATAAAATAGCGGGTAAATAAAGAATATTGCAGGAGTAGTAATGTACGAACTCTATACCTGGTCGACACCAAATGGTCGCAAAGTCTCCATCATGCTTGAAGAACTTGGGATGGAATATAATGTTCACTCGATTAATATACTTGAGAATGAACAATTCGCACCTGAGTTTCTGCAAATCAGCCCAAACAACAAAATACCAGCCTTAGTTGATCCTGATACGGGTACCAGTTTGATGGAGTCAGGTGCAATCTTGCTTTATCTTGCGGAAAAGCATCATCAGTTTATTCCAAACGATAAGAAAGAAAGATGGAAGTGTGTTGAGTGGTTGATGTGGCAAATGGGTGGCGCAGGTCCGATGCTCGGACAAGCGCATCACTTTGTTCATTTTAACCCCGAAAAGTCTGACTACGCGCGCGAGCGTTACTCGAAAGAAGCTGCTCGCTTATATGGTGTGTTGGATAAA
>JABHFC010000377.1 GCA_018676275.1 Gammaproteobacteria bacterium
AATTTGATCAAATTAAAGTTTCCTGAAGAGTGGCTGGAGACCCATCCCCTGACACAGGTGGATCTGGAAACAGAATTTGGTTACCTGGCAAACGCAGATTTCACGCTTAAATATCAGTAAGACAGGTCACAATGATGTTCCAACAAGGTTTTCTGCGCTGAGCGTACTTTTTGTGCCCCATGTTTCAGGCGGCGATAATTACCATCAGAACTCAAGACCCAGGCCTGGGTGTTATCAGACAGGTAACTTAGCAAGCCATATTTTATTATCTGTTGTCGCGGACGTTTTTCCTCAATTGGAAACGCAATTTCAACCCTGTGATAAAGATTTCTTGGCATCCAGTCCGCGCTTGAGCAGAACAATTGTTCGTCCCCTCCATTAAGGAAATAAAACACTCTGGTGTGTTCGAGAAAACGACCCACGATTGAACGTACAGTAATATTTTCTGACACATCTTTAATTCCGGGACGTAAACAACAAACTCCTCTTATAATCAAATCGATTTTTACACCTGCCTGGGAGGCCTGGTACAGGGCACGGATAATATCGGCATCAACCAAAGCATTCATCTTGGCAATAATCCTGGCATCCTTACCTGCCCTGGCGTTTTCTGCTTCCTGTTCGATATAGGCATGCATTTGTTTGGCCATTGTGAAAGGTGCCTGCAGCAATTTCTTTAATTTAGTTGCGCGACCGAGCCCGGTTAACTGATGGAATAACTTGTTGACGTCTTCACTCACTGCCTTGTCACAGGTTAACAGGCCATAATCCGTATACAACCTCGCCGTCCGTGCATGATAGTTGCCGGTGCCCATGTGTACATAACGACGCAAGGTCCGGCCTTCTCTGCGTACTACCAGAATCATTTTTGAATGGGTTTTATATCCGACAACGCCGTAGACAACATGTGCGCCGATCTCCTGTAACTCGTTTGCCAGCTCTATGTTGGCTTCTTCATCAAATCTGGCCATCAGTTCGATAACAACAGTGACCTCCTTGCCTTCCCGTGCAGCCTCTTTCAGTGCATCAACGACTGCGGAGTCGTTTCCGGTACGATACAGAGTCTGTTTGATAGACAGTACGTCAGGATCTTTTGCTGCCTGGCGAAGAAAATCTATTACCGGAGCAAACGACTGGAAAGGATGGTGTAAAAGGATGTCGCCATTTCTCAATGATTCAAAAATATTTGTACTTTTCTCGATACGTCGTGGGATATCGGGTACAAATCCGGTAAATTTTAATTCGGGCCGATCCACCAGATCAGAAATGGCGAATAGTCGACTCAAATTCACCGGCCCATTCACCTTGTATAAGTCCGCTTCTGTTAACTTGAATTTTTGTAGCAAAAAGTTGCACAATTCTTCAGGGCAATTATCAACAACTTCGAGTCGTACTGCATCGCTGAATCTTCTGGATGGCAGTTCACCTTCCAGTGCCCGTAACAGGTCATCTACTTCTTCATTATCAACAAACAGATCACTGTCCCGGGTAACCTTGAATTGATATGCTTCGCTGGATGTCATGCCGGGAAATAAATCACCAACATGCGCATGAATTATTGATGACAACAGAACAAAATTATTCGAACCATTTGCATATTGAGTTGGGATTTGCACAACACGTGGTAAAGATCGCGGTGCCTGCACAATAGCTCTTCGTGATTCCCTGCCAAAGGCATCTTTACCTTCGAGTGAAATCATAAAATACAGGTTTTTATTCAGCACTCTGGGAAAAGGATGAGATGGATCCAGTCCAATCGGGCTTAATACCGGCAACACCTCACTATTGAAATAACGACGTATCCAACGGGCAAGATTTGGCTTCCAGTCCTCCCTTTTTATCAAGCGGATTTTTTCACTGGCTAATGCAGGCAGGATCTGACTATTAAGCACATCGTACTGCTCTTCTACCAGGGCGTGTGCGATTTCACTCACCCGGAACAGAATCTCCTGGGCAGACATGTTGTCACTACCTGTCTGCACTGAGCCATAATTAACTTGTTGTTTTAGCCCAGCCACACGAATTTCGAAAAATTCGTCAAGATTGGTGCCTGCAATACAGAGAAAACGCAGTCTCTCCAGCAAAGGCATGTTTTCATCTTTAGCCTGTTCAATCACGCGCCGATTGAATTCCAGTAAACTCAGTTCGCGATTTATATAAAGCTCAGGGTTGCTCAGGTCTTTCGGATCCATTAATACACTTTTCTTATCAGGTTGAGTCAAACGATCGGTTAATGATACACCATCAGTATCACACCGAATATTATGTTCCGACTGTTTGATTAAGCTCACTTGCTTATTACGCCAGCCAGGCACGTAGTCCATAGAAAAACACAATCGCCAGGCTGGCTCCGGCCGGTAGCGTGACCAACCATGATATAACAACATCTCTTAATGTGGTCAAATTTACGGCACTAAGACCGCGCGCAAGACCCACGCCTAGCACCGCGCCCACAAGCGTATGTGTCGTTGATATCGGTAAGCCGAGTTTGGACGCCAGAACGATAGTCAGGGCTGCTGAGATTTCGGCACTAAAACCACGAGTAGGTGTCAGGTGTGTAATATTACGCCCCACTGTTTCCATTACCCGCCAACCCCATGTTGCAAGGCCAACGACAATACCAAAACCACCCAGACCAAGTATCCATAGTGGTACTGGTGCGGCCGCTGCAATACTCTGACCACCGGCCATGGCAACAGATACTACAGCTGACATTGGTCCGATTGCGTTGGCAACATCGTTAGCTCCATGGGCGAAAGCAACAAAACAGGCACTCAATATTTGCAAATAAGCAAAAAGCTTTTCAACCTGCCGATACTCTGCGGAATTAGTGTGAAACTGGTAACGTCGTTCCGACTCAAACTTTAGTCGCTGGACATTACTAAGCGCATCAGCAACGTCTCCCCGTATAACCCCAGTCGCCATTTTTTGCACCTTTTCAAGATGTTTTACGGCTTTTTGCAGAGCTTCAATAACATCGGGATTGGTAACAATTTCATCATGGGCATTCGCCTCTTCATCGCTTTGTACCGGTATTCTGGATACAAGCCAGACAGTCACCAGCGCTGCCACCAGTGCCACCGCCGATGCCAGCGCGAAAGCAGCCGGCAAACCCAGATCCAGACTGATGTTCTTCAGTCCCTTGAATACCAGGGTAAGGGTCAGAATAACGAATACAAAAAAGACAATGAACGGCGCCATCTTCTTTGCCGAGCGAAGCGGTCTGGGATCGTGAAATATTTTGCGTAGCAGATAACGAAAAATCAGGTAGGACAGAGTCCCGCTCAGCAGCGGTGATACAATCCAGCTGGCAGCGATCATCCCAACCTTGTCCCAATGGATTGCACTCAGACCACCGTAAACAGCGCCAAAACCAACTACGGCACCAACAATTGTGTGTGTTGTTGAGACCGGCCAGCCCTTGTATGAAGCAATTTGCAACCACACACCTGCGGCAAGTAGCGAAGCCAGCATACCCAACATGAACGAAGTACCATCACCGGCAAACAGGGCAGGATCAACAATGCCCTTACGCACAGTTTCGGAAACATGTGTACCGACCAGCACCGCACCAGAAAACTCGAATATGGCGGCAACAATCACAGCCTGGCGCAAAGTCAAGGCACCTGAACCCACGGATGTGCCCATGGCATTGGCCACATCATTGGCACCGATACCCCAGGCCATATACAGTCCGAAGATAATAACAAGTACAAGGATGATGGTTATTTGTGCGTCCATTTTATACTTTCTTTATTTAGTCAGAATTGATTGCTTTGTTTTAACTTGATTCGAGTGTAGTTCTGAGCGTTGCGGTCAATCGATCTGCACGGTCCGAAATGCCACCAATTTGTCGAATAATCCTTGTCCAAAGAAAAAAATCGCCATAGGTAATTTTATCTTCATTGGCAAGTAGCACTCGCAGCAGCTCGCGGAGAGCAAGATCAGTATCGTATTCTTTACGTGCCACATCATTGATTAGCTTTTTGACTGTTTTGGCTTCAACGCCACCAAAGCCCGTCTCAAGCAATTCATCGAGCTGGTCAATGACATTCCTGGCCTGCTCAAATGTTTCAATACTATGTGATAAAAAACTGTCGAAAGCCGTATCAAAATCCGGAACAGATTTTGCCTGCTTGAATGTCAACAGAACTCCTATATTTTCGGCACGATTGGCAATACTGTCCTGAATCGATAGAATTTTTAACAAGTTTGACCTGTCTATGGGCATAAACATTCCGCGCGGCAAATTATCCCGAATATCATGTTTTATCTGATCAGCTTCATACTCCAGATCTGAAATTTTCTTCGAGAGAGATTTTACTTTATCGCTATCTTTACGCCGGTAGGCTTCCATAATCTCCGGAATGCGTTTAACACAACTTGCCACCTTCTCCATATGCATTTGCAATGGAATAAATGGAGATCGCCCAAATACACTAATTATGCTTCTCATTTTCAGTCTTCCCATAAGTCAAAATTGAAGTAGCTGACAGCATACTCTCGGGTTCATGAACAGCAAACCTGACAAATGAAGCTCAGCCAAAACACTTCTATATACTAAAACGATAGTTGGTAATTACTGGGAGAATATTGATTTAGATCAGTCGTTGTGTCAGTAGCAACGATGAAATCAGTCTGTCGTTAAAATCTGGCAGGATTGCGGGCTTATCAAAATAAAAGTAAGTTTAATGAGAGCCTGAAATGACCAGGCATTTTTCCAACAAACGACATTATTAGGACTATGCGGACAAGAGCAGTGGCATTTACGCTACGATCCTGGATTAAGCCTGGCCTGCAGGACATGCAGGCGCGGACGACGGACTATCCAATACTGAAAGCCGACGTTCAGATAGAAATAATGACCGGGCTATCTGGAAATAATACTTGTTTACGAACCGGTTCAGTATATTTTCGGTACAAACGTCTGTGTATGCATCGCCGTTCGTTTATAGCCTTTTCCTTCCTTTAGTGGAGGAATTTTCGGAACCTCAGGCTTCAAGTCCTTATAGGGGATCACACTCAGTATATGAGAAATACAATTCAGCCGAGCCCGTTTCTTGTCATCTGAAGGAACAACATACCAGGGTGCCTGTGGAATATCAGTATTGAAGAACATATCATCCTTGCACTTGGAGTATTCCTTCCAACGAGACCTGGACTCCATATCCATAGGGCTCAGTTTCCAGAATTTATGCCGCTCCAACGCGCGCCCCTTAAATCGCCGTTCCTGCTCCATATTGCTGACTGAAAACCAGTACTTAATGAGAATGACTCCTGAGCGCACCAGGCTGCATTCAAATTCCGGGCAGAAACGCAAAAACTCCTTGTATTCCTCCTCGGTACAGAAACCCATTACCTTTTCTACCCCGGCGCGGTTATACCAGCTCCTGTCAAGCAGTGCGATCTCACCCGCTGCCGGTAGATGCTCAATATAACGCTGAAAGTACCACTGGGTTTTTTCCCGTTCCGTGGGGGTAGGCAAGGCAACGATATTACAAATCCGGGGGGTCATGTGTTCCATAATACGCTTGATGACCCCACCCTTACCGGCGGCATCACGACCCTCAAATATAATTACAACTTTAAGCCCTTTCTCCTTTACCCATTCCTGCAGCTTGACCATTTCAACCTGGAGTCGAAACAACTCTTTCTCGTAAAACTTATCCGCTAGTTTCTCCTCTTTCTCTCCTCTTAGCCTTGGATCATTCTCATGATACGCATCCACAGTTTTAGCTGTCTTTTTCTCAGAATTGTTGGTTTTCTTCTTGCCCTTGCTAGTTTTATTCTTAGTCATAATATTCTTATGCCCATTGTTGTAGTTTAGTTTTCAACTGTACAAATTGTCTTACTGT
>JABHFC010000040.1 GCA_018676275.1 Gammaproteobacteria bacterium
ATAGCGAAAGCATTAATTTATATAGGAAAATGACATATACAAGTTTCAGTAATCGTTGCCTGCTATTATGCTTATGGAAGCTGTGGAATTATTGCCAGCAATAAAACAAAATTTTCCTTCTGGAACTCCAGAAGAATTTTATAAACCATGGACTGAGCTAGAAGCCTATTTACTACATTTTCATGTCGCACAAAACGATAAAATTTGTTTATGTCCTGTATTTGGCTCTCGCCTATGTGTCACTGACGGGCTGTAGCAAATCGCCTTCACAACTGGATCAAGTTCTTCAACGTGAAGAAATAAGAGTTGTCACTCATGACGGTCCTGCTACATATTATGTCGACAAGGATGGGGAAACCGGACTTGAATTTGAATTGGCTAATCAATTCGCAATTAGGCTCGGCGTAAAATTATCTCTGATTGTTGTAAACAACAGTACTGAAGTAAGTGAGCTGATAAAGAACGGTCAGGCGGATATAGCTGCCGGTGGTATAAGCCAGCCTTTCATAAGCGATGCTCCGATGATTTACGGTCCTGGTTACCAGTGGGTTACACGACAAATCATTTATCGCACCAGCCATTGGCGACCAACTTCTCTTGACGATATTTATCCCAGTCAACTGCACATTGCAGACGGTACAGTGCCTTTGTCCACACTTGAGAAATTAAAGGAGAAATCACCCTCTTTTAGCTGGGTAATCCACCCGGATAAAGACAATAATGAGCTACTAAAAATGGTTGAAAATGGAGAGGTTTTGTATGCGGTCGCCTTCTCCAATGATGTCATACTGACGCGGGGATCTTATCCGGAAATTCGTCCTGCATTTAATTTGACCGGTCCGGAGCCTCTGGCATGGGCAATAAAAAATACAGAAGATCATTCATTACTAAAGGAGATACAAAAGTTTCATGGAAAAATTACAAAAGAAGGTAAGTTGGCTGATCTTGTTGAACGCTTCTATGGCCCAAAAGGTTTTTTTGATTATGTTGATTCTCGAACCTTTATCGATAAATACAGAAAAACTCTACCCGGCCTGAGACCCTATTTTAAACGGAGCGGTGATAAAAATGGTATTGACTGGCGTTTACTGGCCGCACTTAGCTATCAGGAATCACATTGGAACAAAAATGCACAGTCACGCACCGGTGTGCGTGGGCTGATGATGTTAACTCAACCAACAGCGAAACAGGTTGGTGTTAAAAACCGACTGGACCCTGAACAAAGCATTGAAGGTGGAGCAAAATACTTAAAGTTATTAAGAAAGCGTATACCTGAACGAATTAAAGAACCTGAGCGAACCTGGTTTGCATTGGCTGCATACAATGTGGGTTTTGGTCATCTGGAAGATGCGCGAATTCTTACCCAAAGAGATGGTGGTGATCCCGATGTATGGGAGGAAGTAAAACTTCGTCTTCCTTTATTGAGTAAAAGGAAATGGTATAAAAAAACCAGGCACGGCTATGCACGTGGTTATGAACCGGTTAAATTTGTGAAAAAAATCAGGAAATACTACAACGTGCTTGTTCAGCTTACCCAGCAAAATCGAGAACCACCGACTCAACTTGTGAACTCAGTTATTATTGATTCACCTTCATTGTAGGATGAGATTGATATACTGCCTGCCATTCCTGTGCCAGCCTGTTCGCCTCTGCTTTTTCTTCTTCGTTAACTTTCTTTTTCACTTTACTAAATATTTTTTGTACAAAATCATCACCTGACTGAGATGCAAGCGATAACCATGCATGCGCCATAACATAATCTTTCAAAACGCCAAGACCTCGTGCATAACATACACCCAGTATATATTGTGCTTTGACGTAACCCTGCATAGCCGCCTTTTCGAACCATTGACAGGCAATCCCGTCGTTACGTTGTAGACCATAACCATCCAGATACAGGCGGCCAAGTCGATATTGCGCTCTCGAGTATCCTCCTTCCGCTGCCAATTGATAATACTTTGCTGACTCGATTTCGTTAGCCGAGACACCCAGACCATCAGCATACATCTTCCCTAATTGATAATCTGCTTTGGCATAACGTTGTTGAGAAGCTCGTGTAAACCATTCAACTGCTTTATCATAATCCTGTTCCACACCAAGTCCGTAACTGTACAAAAGTCCCAGATTAAATTCGGCTCGTGCGTATCCTTGCATCGCAGCTTTCGTTTGCCACTCTGCAGCAACTTTATCATCCTGTTTAACACCGTGTCCGCCTGCATACATTAATGCCAGGTTATATTGAGCTTTGTCGTAGCCCTGTTCTGCCGCTTTTCGATAACACTCAACAGCTTTCTCTTCGCTTTTTTCAACACCCTGCCCAATCGCGTACATCAAACCAACATTTAATTGTGCCTTCATATGGCCCTGTTCAGCTGCCTTGTTATACCAGGCAACTGCTTCGGCATCATTCCTCTCAGTACCCAGTCCATTTGAATACATATATCCGAGGTTATACCTGGAACCGGCATGACCTGATTTAGCTGACTTCAAATACCAACTCAATGCTTCAGCAAGATCAGACTCGACCCCCAGTCCCTGTTGATAACACCAGGCCAGGTTAGCCTCTGCAACTGCATCTTGTTGTCCCGCCGCTTTTCGCAACCAGACTACAGCTTCTGAATAATCTTCCGGTACGCCAATACCACGAATGTACATTTGACCCAGAGTTGATTGCGCCTTTGCAGATCCAAGCTCAGCCGCCTGCCGATACCAATACGCAGCCTGACCCCGATCGGTAGGCACGCCGAATCCAGTCTCATATAGATCGGCTAATTGAAGTTGTGCTTCAATATCACCGGCACTGGCTTCCCTGGTTAATGTAGAAACATCTAAAGACATAATCTAATGATAAAAACCTTTGGTACGGCTAATTTTAACTGGATGTAACTATACATCTATAGGACATTGAAGGTCTAATAGCAATAGATGGAGCATACTGTTTTTCAGGAAAACCACCTAAATTCTAATTGAGATATATTGTCGATACTGTTTATATGTAGATATGAAGAAAATAGTCTTATCAATCTGGTTTATTGCCGTCATTATTTTTATCACTGCCATGACCAGCAACAGTGGCATATTAGAGACGAGCCCTGATTTTTCTTCTGTGCATAAGGAAAAAGTTGTTCTATATGCGACCTCATGGTGTCCCTATTGTGAAAAAACGCGTGCATTTTTTCGTGAAAATAATATTCGCTATTTTGAATACGATATTGAGAAATCAACCGAAGGACGCAGACAATTCGATATTTTAAAAGGAAATAGTATTCCTTTGGTTGTAGCAGACGGAAAAATAATTCGAGGTTTTAATACAGCAGCTATTTTGAAAGCGCTAAAAAGCCGAGCTAACTCGATATAACGCTGGAGCAATCTGGCCTTCTCTTCTTCGATTCTTTCTACCTCTTTACTGAGTAATATTGATAGCGAACAGTCATATTAGGTAAAAAGAGATTCTGGTGTTCTAATGAATGTCCTTTCCTCATATAGACAGCTGATCATTTTTTCGGCAAGCGGAGAAGTTCATGTCCTTAGCAATGATAATGAAAATAGACGGTGTCGAAGGCGATACCAAAAATTTTAAATACAAAGGATGGGCCGATATTCTCTCCTGGAACTGGGGTCTGACTAGCAATCGAAAATCCGCTCATAGTCTCGATACGGACAAAACATCATTAAATGAGTTGTCCATTATTAAAACCATAGGCAATGATAGTCCCGGAATCAGATTACTATTCGCTCAGGGTAATACCATAGCAAACGTTGAATTCACCATCTTTCCTCCGGTTGGCAAGAGGGAACTTCAAAAAAGTTACGTTGATATAAAGATGGAAGGGGTACTAATCAAGTCAATCATCACGGGTGGTAGTACAGAAGATGATTTTTTCAAAGAACATATTACTTTTTTATATGACAAAATTAAATTTGAATACTGTCGTCATATGTTATTAAGCACTGAAACTGTCGACGATATACCTGATACTCAGGATTTTGAATGGAATGTGCCTGATAACGTTGAATGGAAACAATAAAGCAACTTTGAACTCAAAGAGTTGTTAATCAACTGCCGAAACATAGCCACTAGTTTGGCTCTTTTTGCCCCATACGCTCCAGATGTACTCGCTGGACTAATTGTGCCCGATTATGAACACCGAGTATTTTATAAATCTGTTTAAGATAATGCCGTACTGTATTTTCACTAATACCAAGTCGACGAGATATTATTTGATTGGTTAACCCGCTAATTGCCAACTCAAGAACCTCCATTGCACGAGTAGACAAACAAGCTGTCAAATCTGATGATGTATTGTTTAAGCTTAGCTCTCTTTTTAATTCTTCCAGCTCGCTTATACTTTTGTAGGCAAAATTAATTTCGTTGCAGAGAAAACGTGCCAGTGTGAGGCTATCCTGTTCGAAATATTCACATCCTCCTCTGGCAATATTAAGCGTGCCTTTAACATGCCCGTCAATTATCAAAGGTGCCTCTATAGAATAGTCCAGTCCCCAATTGGCCAGAAACTCGTGTAAAGGCTGTCTGAACCAGTCCTGCCTGTTAAATATTCCTAAGGAGTGTGTGAATTTCTTTTTCTTCAATAAATATTTAAGTAGCGGATCATTACTACGGAAACTTTCATATTCGTTCAGAAATTTTGGGTTTGCCTGATATGAAAAAGTTGTCTCTGTATTAAGTTCATCATCGAATAAATACATACCATAAACATCGGCATCGACAAATTTTGGAGCAACAGATAAAAAGGTCTTTTGTAAGTCGTCCAGAGAACGACTTCGATGAATAAGAGAAGTTGCCAGCGCAAGAGACTCTTGTTTTTGCATTGAAGAAATAGCAGTCATTTGAGCCTGGTTTAGATGACCTTCTCCAGTAGTTCGACTCTAGGGCTGATTTCCTACAGAAGTCCGCATTTTTTGCATTGTTTTCTTGATTTCTCTTTCTGAATTTTCACCCATAGCAATTGTACGGCAAACTTTCTTTTTAATACGCGAACCTACAGGAGCTTCTCTTTTACAAACAACCTTGTATTTGTCATTACTTTTATTTTTATTGTATTGATCCGCGACCTGGTCCAGATCATCTCCGGTTTTTTCTTTGGCAGCAACATTAGTAAAATTACCAGCTACTAACAGTGCTAAAGCAAGAAGTCCTATACTTGTTAACTTTCCAATTTGTATCGTTGAATTCCTGTCCATTATCAATTCCTCATTCGCTTAATTAGTTTTTTTGCCATTGGGCAAAAGTTACCAAATAGTAGCATTTCCGGCCATTCATCGCTATTTGACCGTCTTCAGTTAAGATTTACAGGATAAAATACCGGTTTTATGCGCGTTTTCGCCTATTCCTTATCAATATCAAAAATAATATTGCGGACATTCGGCAGATATTTCTCGAACGATCCGGTATTAAATGCAACGACCGTCGAATCAGGTTTAATCAATCCCATTTGCACGGCAGGCCCAAGGGCCGCGAGAGTTGCCGCCCCCTCTGGGCATATCCAGATCCCTTTACGCTGGTATATGTTCCTAAGTTCAGCACATATATTTTCTTCAGATACTGCAATCGCAGCTCCTCCACTTTTTCGTATTATTTCCAGTACTTTGATCTGCCCTACTCCGCCAGGTACGTTTAAACCAGTTGCTATTGTATGACCTGCGTCGACAAGCTGACTGTCAATATTGCCTTCCTTAAAAGCATTAACCACCGGCGGGGTTGCTTCACTTTGTACAGCAATAATTTTTGGACGCTTATTATCGATTACACCCAGAGCTTCAAGTTCATCAAATGCTTTCCACATCCCAAGAATACCAGTCCCCCCTCCGGTTGGATAAAGTATGACCTCAGGCAATGACCAGTGCTCTTTTATACCGGGAATAGGTTCAGCTAACTCCAGTCCGAGCGTCTTTTTCCCTTCAATACGCCAGCCAGGTTCCTGAAATGTCGCGGTTGAGAAGAATCCCTTTGAAACATATTTTTCTTTGAGTAACTCACTGGCATCGCGAATTGTTCCTTTAACCAATTCCAGATGAATCTGCGGATGTATTTTTTCCATTGCTGCTACACGACCAAGAATGGGCATCGGCGTGTCATCAGGCATGGCAACAGCTAATTCAAATCCCGCATGCAATGCATATTCAGTTAAAGAATCACCCGCGTTTCCCTGTGTTGGAACAGCCAATTGTTTTAAACCCAGCTTTTTTGCCATCGACGCCACCATCGACATTCCTCTGTCTTTAAAACTGCCAGTCGGGTTTTTCCCATAACCGGGATGTGGTTGCCCCTCATCCTTTATATAAAGTTTGAATCCGATCTTACTGGAAAGTGGATACTCATCCAGAGCAAGCAAAGGTGTATATCCTTCTCCCAGACTGACTATATTGCTACGGTCACTGTCGTCATTTATATCCAGTGCCAGTAAACTTCCAAATCTCCACATGGATTTGATGTCCGGTCGGTACCACTGGAAGTCGTTCTTTTCAGATCGAAGACGATCAATATCCATAATTATTTCAACCGGCCGATTATCCACCGGGCAAAGATTCATGACCGTGTCTACCGGGTATACCGTGCCACAGCCAATGCAGCGTAAATGACTTGCATAACTCACTCGTAAATCTTCTCCTGTTTAAACTTCATCAATACTGGGACTTTGCACCCGATACGATGCTTACTTTTCATTGAAGTATCAATACTACAATCTTTATAATCACTCTGGATTAACTGATTTTCCCATTTCACAGTGATTTTCTGAATTTTTTGCTTGCTGTGCAGCTGCCTCGATATCAGGAAATTCCGGGCTAATATACATCAGCCTGAATAAATCTCATTTAATTTGAGCCCTCAATAATCACCCGAACGGGTAGTTTTTCTCACGATTACACCTGATATTATTTGTATTTTTAACATAGAAGAAGTGGTGAAATATGAGATCAGCTAAAAATATTGACTGGTATCACTGGATCGCAGGAATCATTCTTTTAGTAATAACGACTGCATCACCCGCACAGAGTGAAATACAAACACTCGAAAGTAGCAGTAAAGAACGACAACATTTTGTCGAGCTCATGCAAAATAACCTTGCTGCCTGGTCATTTAATAAGGGCGATGCAGTATTTGATGAAGCCGCCCCGGATTACACTAGTCGGCCCGACGCAATATTCTGGGACACCGCTCCTCCATTACAGGGTTTCCGTGGCTGGAAGGAGTACCGAAAGGCAGCAGAGAACTGGTCAAAAAACGGAATTGACCAGGCTATCATTCTTGTTGTTGACACAGAACATTTCAAAGCCTGGCGATACAAAGATGTAGTCTGGAATATTATGCACTGTGGGATCAGGCTGACCTTTGCCGGCGGGGAAAAGGCTAATCATTTATGTCGAGGTACTCTTATATGGGAATGGGAAGATGATCGCTGGAAACTTGCACATGAAGTATTTTCTGCTCCCGTCGGACCGAGAGACTCTGTATTCCAGGCAAATCGACCAGAAGATCCACGTATCAAACCTGATCTTGAGTTGATGGATAGGGCCAGGCAAGTGGCAAGTGCCTGGGGAAATGGTAGCACCCGTGGCCTGGCAAAAAGGCTAAAAGAGTTTTATGTTGATGACGACAAGCTCAGTATTTATACCCCCTGGCATCCATTCATTGCATACCAGGGCTGGCAGGCTTTTGAACATGGTTTGAAGAGATACATCGCTGCCTCCATCAAGCATGTAGATATAAAAATAAATAATGATTTAGAGGCACAACGAAGGGATAAAATAGCCTGGTCGACAGCAACTCTGCATATAGAAACAGAATTAGTGAATGGAGAAACTGTTTCCGGTGATGCCAGGCAGACTTTAATCTGGTATCAGGCTGAGGATGGCTGGCGTATATTGCATGAACACTTTTCCTTTCCACAATGACAGACCCTAATATAAAAAGATGCATTGCAGACTTTGCTGCTAATCTCTAACCTAGAGCTCAGAGAATAGATATTGGAACCCCAGCTGATAACTGGGGTTTTTTATTATTGCCTGAAAATTAATTTATATACTGACTATCACTATGTCCAATGACGAAGAATTCCTGGTTTACAAGAACCTCGGACCTGATGCTATTCTTGACGCAGTCGAGAGTGCCGGCTTCAAGTGTGACGGTCATGTTTCGGCACTGAACAGTTACGAAAACCGTGTTTATCAGATCGGACTGGAAGATGGCTCGTTCATTGTTGCCAAATTCTATCGACCGGGTCGCTGGTCGGACGACAGTATTATTGAGGAACATGCTTTTACGGCGGAACTGGAAGAATTTGAAATTCCAGTCGTAGCACCATTAATTAATGATGGTGGAAAATCACTTATCCACTTTGATTCTTATCGTTTCTCTCTTTTCCCACGTGTAGGTGGCCGCACGCCGGAACTCGATAACCCTGATCATCTTTTACAACTGGGACATTGTCTTGCACGTTTACATAATATTGGTGCAGTAAAGCCTTTCCAGCATCGGCCTGTTATTAACATTAATGCTTACTGCAATGAACAACGACACTATATTCTGGAGAATGATTTTATCCCCGCAGACTTACTACCTGCATATGAAAGTTTAACCACAGATATTATTGGGCAAATAGAACGGGCTTTTGAGAAAGCCGGTGATCTTAATTTCATACGTCTTCACGGTGATTGTCATCTTGGCAATATACTCTGGCGTGATGACTCACCTTGTCTGGTGGATTTTGATGACACCCGGATGGGGCCTGCAATTCAGGACTTGTGGATGTTCCTGTCAGGTGATCGAGCCTATATGACCAGTGGGCTTTATGATCTAATGGAAGGTTATTCAGAGTTTCGTGATTTTGATCGACGTGAATTACAATTAATCGAACCCTTGCGTACGATGCGTATCATGCATCATGCAGGATGGATTGCACAACGATGGGCAGATCCGGCTTTTCCCCTTGCCTTTCCCTGGTTTAATACCCAGAAGTATTGGGAGGAGCACATTCTGTCTTTAAGAGAACAGGCAGCCATGCTGAATGAGCCATCACTGGAGTGGCTGGGATAAGCTATTCAATCTTTTCCATTACGATTTGTGCAGTAGACGGAAAATCCAGAATTATTTTACTACCTTCTATTTTATAAGAAGCACCTGCTATATCATCCATATCGATATATTTAATTTGTGTTTCCTGAAATTGCTTTTTTGGATCCATATGCATATCCATATCAACCAGTAAATCAACAGATCCCTCTCCAGTGATTTTATATGTACCATGGTGAGCCTCCGCGAAATCTTCGGCACGTTCATCACGATTCATGTAAACCACATGCAGCCAATGTTCCTTACCAAACATCATGTAGCCCTGACTTTGGTAACGTGTCTGATCGCCGGCGTTAAAATAGGAAGCCAGACGCCAGGTTCCTTCCAGCACAGTTTTATCTACAGCATTACAAAAAGTACTAAAAACAGCCAAATATAAAAACAGGCCAAGCCTTAATCCACTATTCATTTTCATTATTTTGATTCCTATCGATAAGGTTAAAAAGAGTAGCCAATACAATGAACAGCTACCATGTATTTAATAAACAAAAAATAAGGCTAAACAAGATGCTCCATTGTCGAGACACAACTTTGATAGTAACTGTTACCAAATAAGTTTAAATGATTAAGTTCATGGTAGAGACGGTAAAGATTAATACGTTGTTCCGCACCATCTTCCAGAGGCCAGACTTCATTGTAAGCCGCTTCACAGACCGGACCAAATCCTCCAAACATACGCATCATGCCTATTTCAGCCTCGCGATGTCCATAGTAACTGGCGGGATCATAGATAATGGGCTCGCCTTTTTCATTCGCAGCAGCATTACCCGCCCATAAATCACCGTGCAATAAAACTGCGGCTTCGTCGATCTCAGCAAGTAGCTCATCAAGATTATTCATTACTTTTTCACCGAGACTGAGCAATTTGTCATCTTTGCCTGTCTTGCTGGCGAAAAGTCCTAGCTGATACCCCAGTCGTTGCTCTCGCCAGAATACCAGCCATTTATCTGTCCACGTGTTTAGCTGTTTAGTTGTTCCAATATAATTATCATTCTCAAAGCCAAAACGACTGTTCTTTGTCGCCTGATGTAATAATGCCAGCTGTCTGCCTATAAGTTCGGGCCAGTTATTTTTTCGCTCAGATTCCTCGAAAGCGTGCATAACAATGAAATCAGTAGCATGGATTATAGGTACCGGAACCTGTATCACACCCGGTTTGGCTAACATTTGAAGAGCTTCAAACTCCGTTGCAAACATTCCGGGATATTGATCTGCATTGACATTGGTTTTAACGAAAACCAACCTGCCATCCTCAAGTTCAACTACACGACTGTTATTGATGCAGCCACCATGAACGGAACGGGAATCTTTAAAGCTGGCTTGCTCACCTGTTGCCAGGGAAATAGCAGACTCTATACGAGCCTGTAAACTCATTTTACTTTTTATCCAGTAATGACAGGCAATGATCCAGCAAGGCTGGACAGGCGGCTTCGATCATATCCAATACTTCTTCAAAACCTGCGTCACCACCATAATAGGGATCAGGAACAGACTGCCCGATTCTCAGATCGCTGCTGTCATCGAGGAAACTACCAAGCATTCGAATATGTGGCATCTGGCTACCCGCGAGGTAATCAAGGTTTTCCAGATTGTCCATATCCATAGCGATAATACTATCAAAGCTGTCAATATCTGCTCTGCTCACCTGACGAGCAATAGAATCGAGAGAGTAACCACGTTTTTTGGCAAACGCCTGCATACGCGCATCTGCCGGACCACCAGCGTGGTAGTCGATAGTGCCAGCTGAATCAATGCCGATACTATCTTCATAACCTGCTTTCTCTACATAGTGTTTGAAAACACCTTCCCCGGTTGGCGAGCGACAGATATTACCCATGCAGACAAAAAGGATAGACACTTGTTTGTTCGGATTAGTCATATAACATCGTTTTTAGCTAATTATCAGCTAACTTTTAATCGATAGGCCATTTCATGACATGGGGTACCTTTTACTTCTGTATCTGCTTTTTCAAGTAATTCGACCGTACACCAACCACCATACAATGCTTCAACTTCCTTTTGAAATACCGCAAAAGGAGGGCCATTAACACTGGAATCGGGATACTCCAATGCTATCAATAATGTTTCAACATCAGAATTTAGTATGTACTGCATTTTCTCCGCGTATTGTTTACGCATTTCCGGTGGTAACGCTATTAATGCGGCTCTGTCAAATACAGCTGAAATATTTCCTAGTATTTCCTTCGTTACGGAAAAGAAATCACCACAAAGTATCTCTATATGTGCTGACTGGAAACGTTTGTATTCGCCGGCATCATTAATACTTGCGTAAAGATTGTTTTCGCTGAAAAAAGACTGTGCCGCAACTTCACTCAATTCCAGACCGACAACTTCATAACCCATTTTTTGCAAACAGATAATATCGCTACTCTTGCCACACAGTGGGACAAAGACACGATCGCCCTTTTCCAGACCAAGGCTGGCAAAATGTTTCTCCAGTAAGGGGTGAACACTGTCCTGATGAAAGCCTATTTCATTTGCATTCCATTTTTCCTGCCAAAATTGCTGTTCCATATCTTATTTTCTAATTTTGTATTTGTGAAATAATAGCATTAAGTAAATATATTCTTCAGTGAGTATTTCCACTTTCCCATAAGTTAATGCCTGACTGGCCATGCACGAGCCATGTATATAAATGGTGTGTCGATTATTGCGATGGCGAATTTAAATATGTATTTTGCACCTGCCAATTGCAAGGCGGTAACAAAATCAACAATCCCCCACCAAACCACCAGTCCATAAATCAAGGTATCAATAACCTGAGATAATAATGTGGAGCCGGTATTGCGTAACCAGAGATGCTTATTCCCGGTTGCCTGTTTAATACGATGAAATACCCAGACATCGAAACTCTGACTGATAAGATAAGCTATTAGTGATCCGAAAACGAATCTAGGTGTGTAATCAAATAATACTACTGTTGCATTGTGTACATTTAAAGCGAACTCAGCGGTTAGAGGATCAGTCGAAGGGTTGAATAACATACTGATTTGGGTGAGCACAACTAACATCACACTAACTGCGAACCCCAACATTACCGCGCGTTGAGCCTCCGCTTTTCCGTATTTTTCACTGAGCAGGTCCGTCGCGAAAAAAATACTCGAATAAAGAATGACGCCCATACTGGTTTGCAGACCAAAAATCATCGTTAATTTCGGTC
>JABHFC010000041.1 GCA_018676275.1 Gammaproteobacteria bacterium
CTTTCAGCTAAAGCAGAAATGTAACCCGGGTCGTCATGATAATGTTTTATCATGCGTAATTCTGGTAGACAGCGCCAGGTCTTTAAAACCCTGGCAATCGCATCAAAAGTTGATGCTGTTGTAGTTGCAGAGTATTGCGGATACAGTGGGAAAATGAGTAATCGTTGTACGTTCGCCTGACGCATTTTTTCCATTGCAGAAGCTATTGATGGGTTGCCGTAACGCATTGCCAGTTCTACATGCACGGGTCCACTGATTTGGTTCTTTAATTCTTCAGCGATCAAAGACGTTTGTTTGACGGAAATTTGCAGAAGAGGAGAGCCCTCATCAGTCCATACCTTACTATAGGCTTCAGCAGACTTGCGCGGACGAGTGCGTAGAATTATACCGTGAAGAATGAACCACCAGAGTGGCTTCGCCAATTCAATAACCCTGGGATCGGAAAGAAATTCGGCAAGATATCGACGAACGGCAGACGTTGTGGCGGCATCGGGTGTACCGAGGTTAGTCAGTAATATGCCGGTGCAGGCTGGCTTGTCATGCTGATATTCCGCTTCGCCTTTATATTTGGTCATTTATAGATTAAACAATTATTATCGCTGTATCTTTATATAGCAGTAACAGCAATAAGTAAAAAACAGATGATGAATCTAACAAGTGTCATTATTTGGTCTGGCCCTGGCGAAGTGTCTTTCTATATTCTGCGTAAATTTTAATACAGTAATCACCGGTTTCGGATTTCTCATCAATATTATCAACATAGAAGCGCATTAGTGAACGCATGCTACTTTCAACCCGTCCTGCTGAGTTTTCAGGCTCAGTGCTTTTCACTACACGCCTTAAATACTTGAGTAAAAACCATTCTATCGAATCCACATCAAAACTCTGCTTATCGATCAGAATTACATACTGGATTACAAATGTTCTAAAATCTCCGAAAAATATATCTTTCATTATATTTTAATGGACAGATATGCCGAATTTTATCATCAGGAGATTCATAATTTCCTGAGTACAAGCATAGGGGGTGTGTTTAATACTTTTCTTGTACCAATGAGACCACCCGCAACAATGACAAGAGTAGAAACGACAGGAGCAATTATCCAAACCCATGGGTTTATCGCGACATCAATTTTTAAGACAAATTCTGCCAGTAGCAATTCAACCGCACTGGCTGCGAAGGCAGCAAGTACTCCGGCGATCAAGCCTAATGTAATAAACTCCGCAGCCAGGCTGGCGAGAATTTGTTTGCGATTTGCGCCAAGAGAACTCAATAGTGCAGATTCATAACTACGTTCATCATGCGTGGTTTGCAGAGCGGCAAGCATAACCAGAATACCTGCTATCAGGGTAAAGCCAAATACAAACTCAACAGTCTTGATTACCTGCTCCATAATAATTCGAACTTGTGAGAGTAAGGCGTCAATATCGAAGACAGTAACACTTGGAAATGCCTTAACCAGATCGTTTAACAGGTGGCGATTGTCTGCGGGAAGAAAAAAACTGGTAATAAAGGTAGCGGGATAATGATCAAGCGTACCAGGGTTGGCGATCACAAAAAAGTTTACCCTGAATGAGTCCCACTCTACCCAGCGCAAGTTTGATACCCGACCAGTCACCTCCAGACCGCCAATGGAATATGTAAGAGAGTCATTCAGCGCAATTCCAAGACTCTCTGCAATTCCTTCCTCCACGGAGAAAACAGCGTCTGTTTCAGACTCTGACCACCAGACCCCGGCTTCCAGGCGATTATCGGCCTGCATGTTCTCTGCAATGGAAAGATTAAACTCTCGGTTTACCAGGCGTTGAGCTCTTTGATCTGTGTAATCGTCAGAACTTACCGCCTTATCATTAATGGCAACCAGGCGTCCACGGATCATCGGGTAAATATCAGCACTTAGTTCAGCTCTTTCCTGCAGGAATGAATTTAGCGCGCTGACTTCATCAGGTTGAATATTGATAAGGAAATAATTAGGCGTGCCTTCAGGCAATCGGTTTCGCCAGGATTCGAGCAAATCCGTTCGAATCAATGTCAATAACAACATAATCATAATACCGAGGCCGATACCAAGAATTTGAGCAAGGCTTAGATTTGCTCGCCGGGCAACATTGGACAAGCCATAACGCCAGGCGACACCGACACGAGAGCGTAATTTATTCAAATAGTGGATAATTAGTTTTGAGAAAATTACCAGTAATAAAGCAGTAGCCAGAATCCCGACAAAAGTGAACAGGGTCATTTGCGCACTGCCAGATTGCCATGGTGTAAGTAATGCCAGGGTAATAATGGCCGCACCATAACTGGAAAATCCGCTAAGAGGTAAAGGTGTCAGATCCCGCCTGATAACACGCAGTGGTGATACCTGTCGTAAGCGAAGTAGTTGTGGCATGGCAAAACCAAGTACGGTAGCGATACCGGCAATCAGACCCATAACCACCGGTAAAAGCGATGCTGCGGGTAATACATTGTTAGTTAGACCCGTCATCAATGTACTGAGTCCCTGCTGTGCGAAAAAAGCAATGCCCACACCAATAAGACTACTGATCAGAGAAAGTATTAATAACTGTAAAAAAAAGATTTGTGTAATCGTATGTTGCTCTGCACCGAGGCAACGCATAATGGCACAGGTGTCGAAGTGGCGACCGGCATATCGTTGTGCGGACATGGCAACAGCCAGTCCCGCCAGGGCGATGCTAACCAGAGCAGCGAGACCAAGAAATTGTTCAGCTCTTTCCAGTGCAGATTTCAATTCCGGCCTGGCATCACGTATACCCTGAATACGGAGTTTGTCCTGATCTTCAATCTCAGCTCGAAATTTTGATATCAAGGTATTGTCGCCACCCAGCAACAGACGATACTGGACACGGCTGCCCGGTAATATCAAACCGGTCTCTTCAACATCAACAGCATTCATTAATAATCTCGGAGCAATATTGAAAATATCACCACCACGATCGGGTTCGTAGTTAAGAATTTTACTAACTACAAGCTGAGATTTCCCCAACTTGATAATTTCACCAAGATTAATACCAAGGTTTTGTAATAAACGTGCGTCAACCCAGACTTTACCTGGCAAAGGTAGTCCAGAGGGAATTTGTTCCGGGCCGAACAAGATATCGCTTGTACGAAGAGCCCCACGTATCGGGTAGCCACTTTCGACGGCTTTGACCTCGGCCATTTTTAATTTGTCTTCCGCTACCACCATGCTGCGAAAGCTTGTCGTGTTGGTACTGATAAGACCCAAAGCCTCAGCCTTGTCTATCAGGCTCTGGGAAATTGGAGTACTGGAAAGAACTACCAGATCAGCAGCGAGCAATTCAGTTGCCTGTATTTCAGTTGCCTGCTGCACCCTGTCAGTAAAAAAATTGACTGTAGTTAAACTGGCGACCGCAATAATGATGGCACTGGCAATCAGTTTTAATTCACCGGCACGCCAGTCTCTTCTTAGTCCGTTTACTGCCTGGAATAAAATATTCATCTTAAGCCTTGATTATTTTTCCACCCGAAAGTGTCAGACGACGATCGCAATGATCGGCTATGGCTGTGTCATGCGTAACAAGCACTAAAGTTGTACCGTGTTCTTTGTTCAGGCTAAATATCAGATCAATAATCTGCTGACCAGTTTTTTGATCGAGATTACCTGTCGGTTCATCTGCAAAGAGAATTTTTGGTTCACCAGCAAAAGCACGAGCAATCGCTACACGTTGTTGTTCTCCGCCGGAGAGCTGGTTTGGGTAATGATGCAAACGTTCTTTCAGGCCAACGTCCACCAGCCTGTTTGTCGCCTTTTCTTCAGGTTCGGTGTCTCCCGCCAGTTCAAGCGGGAGCATGACGTTTTCCAGCGCAGTCAGGCTCGCGAGCAACTGAAATGATTGAAAAACAAAGCCAACTCGACGACTACGCAGTCGTGCCCGACCATCTTCGTCTAGTGAGTTAAGATCAGTACCATCCAGAGATACATTTCCACTACTGGGAATGTCGAGTCCGGCAAGTAAGCCCAATAAAGTGGATTTACCGGAGCCGGATACTCCAATAACGGCCAGACTTGTGCCGCTGTCTATGGAAAAATTTATGTCCTGCAGGATAATAAGATTGCCTTCCGGGCTGACGACTTGCTTTGTCAGATCTTTAGCCTGCACAATGACAGAGGAGGAATTGTTCATAATGCGTTTATATTTTTTAGTTTTTATTTTCTGTTTATCGTTTTCTGCTGAGGCGCAGGATAAAACTCTGCTCGTCCTCGGCGACAGTATTAGCGCTGGTTACGGATTAAGTCCGGATCAAGGCTGGGTTCATTTATTACAAAAACGACTTAGGCACTTAGGCTACCGTTACACGGTGATTAATGCCAGCATCAGTGGAGATACAACGCGCGGTGCCAGGGCACGTCTTGGCAATATTCTATCGCTACATCAACCCGATGTTAGCATTATCGAATTGGGTGGTAACGATGGCCTACGTGGACTCTCGTTGGAAGAAATATCTGTCAATTTGGAAATGATCATTAATAATCTGGTGGAAATTAATAGCTGTGTTCTTCTGGTGCCAATGCGTCTGCCACCTAACTATGGACAGGTTTACAATGATCGTTTTGCGGCAGTTTTCGATGAACTCGCAGAGAAGCGGGATATTGTTCTCACAGAGTTCATATTGCAGGATATTGCTGATAAACCAGATTTAATGCAAAGTGATGGTATACATCCACTTGCTGAAGCACAGGAACTGATGCTCGATCTTATCTGGCTTAGTTTGCAGCCCAATTTACAAAAAGATTAACAAACCCTGGCAGTCATCGTAACTTTAAAGAGAACCAGTCATTAAATGAAACATTGTAGTCAATGCGGGGCGGTAGTTAGTTTAAAAGTTCCTGTGGATGATAATCGTGAACGCCATGTTTGCGATGCCTGCGATATTATCCATTATCAAAACCCAAAAATAGTTGCAGGTTGTATTCCTGTTTGGGAAGACAAAGTTTTGCTTTGTAAACGGGCAATTGAGCCACGACATGGTTTCTGGACCCTGCCGGCAGGTTATATGGAAATGGGAGAAACTACCGCAGAGGCCGCGCTTCGCGAAACTCTGGAAGAGGCGAACGCCCGGGTAGAATTACAGGGATTGTATGCATTGATGAATTTACCGCATGTAAACCAGGTCTACATGATGTTTCGCTCAAAACTGCTGGATCTTAAATTTTCCCCGGGTGCCGAAAGCCTTGAAGTCCAGCTATTCCGAGAAGATGAAATTCCATGGGATGAACTGGCATTTACCACTATCCGGCATACCTTGAGGTATTACTTCGAAGACCAACAGAGAGATAGTTATCAGTTACGGATAGGTGACATTGTTAAAGAAGGAGATGGTTATGGTTTTGTGAGTAGCCCTCCTACCACTGGATAAGCCTTCCGTGGTAGGTATTAGATGCGTGTTTATTAATCTTCAGTCTGGATCCAGCGACCAAAACTACATTCGTAACAAACCCCCTCACTTGTAACCTGGTCACCCGTCGAAAACTCTGCATCATTCCAGTAGCATTTCTCTTCGAGCTGATCCATTTGTACAGTGGCTTCATCACTGGTAGGTCCGAGAACCTCTGAATTCTTTTTACTTGTATCGATTGCGCCTACTTCGGTTGCCATTTTTATCTCCCATCAGGTAACAGTCAGTATCTTAATGCTTGTCGTAGATTTGCGCCAGCTTCAGTAACAGTGGTCGACCATCAAGTGCCGGCTACATGCTCAGGTCAGTAATTCCAGACTAATTATGTCAACTTTGGTTGACATAATAATTAATTCATCTATATTTCTAGCACTCGCTCGGCACGAGTGCTAACAAAATTACAAATACCGAGCATTATCAATAACTTAACGGATAAGGAGAAAGACTGAAATGAACATCCGTCCATTACACGACAGAGTTGTCGTGAAACGAGTAGATGAAGATAAGACTTCTGCTGGTGGAATTGTCATCCCTGACAGTGCTACTGAAAAACCCATTGAAGGTAAGGTTGTTGCCGTTGGCAATGGCAAGATTCTTGATAGTGGTGAAGTTCGCAAATTAGACGTCAAAAAAGGCGACAAGATTTTATTTGGAAAATATTCTGGCACCGAAGTCAAAGTTGAAGGTGACGAATATCTCGTGATGCGTGAAGACGACATCATGGGCATTATCGAATAAGTAACAGGAGGCTATATAAAATGTGTGCAAAAGAAGTAAGATTTGGTGATGACGCGCGTTCTCGCATGGCGAGCGGCGTTAATACTCTTGCCAATGCTGTAAAACAGACACTTGGGCCTAAAGGTCGCAATGTGGTTTTGGAAAAGAGCTTTGGTGCTCCTACCGTAACGAAAGATGGTGTCTCTGTAGCAAAAGAGATTGAACTTGAAGATAAGTTCGAAAACATGGGCGCACAGATGGTAAAGGAAGTTGCTTCCAAAACATCTGATGTTGCTGGTGACGGAACTACTACCGCGACTGTACTGGCTCAGGCTATTGTACGTGAAGGTCTGAAAGCCGTTGCTGCAGGTAACAACCCTATGGACGTGAAGCGAGGCATTGACCTGGCTGTTTTGACTGCTGTTGCTGAGCTGAAGAAATTGTCCAAGCCCTGTGCTGATGCCAAGGCAATGGCCCAGGTAGGTACTATTTCTGCCAACTCCGACGAATCCATTGGTAATCGTATTGCTGAAGCGATGGATAAAGTCGGTAAAGAAGGCGTTATTACTGTTGAAGAAGGTTCTTCTCTGGAAGATGAGCTGGATGTGGTTGAAGGTATGCAGTTTGACCGTGGTTACCTCTCTCCTTATTTCATCAATAACCAGGACACCATGAGTGTGGATCTGGAAGCTCCTTTAATCCTTCTACATGACAAGAAGATCTCTAATGTACGCGATCTGCTGCCGGTATTAGAAGCTGTTGCTAAAGCAGGTAAGCCTCTTTTGATTATCTCTGAAGACATTGAAGGTGAAGCTCTGGCTACGTTGGTTGTTAACAACATGCGCGGAATCGTCAAAGTAGCTGCTGTTAAAGCTCCTGGTTTTGGTGACCGTCGTAAAGCTATGCTTGAAGACATCGCGATTCTTACCGGTGCTACAGTGATTGCAGAAGAAGTTGGCTTGTCTCTGGAAAAAACCAGCCTTGATGATTTGGGCAGCGCCAAGCGCATCCAGATCACGAAGGAAAACACCACCGTTATTGATGGTGCAGGCAAAACCAAAGATATTGAAGCCCGTGTTAAGCAAATCCGTGCACAGGTCGAAGAATCCAGCTCTGATTATGATCGTGAAAAACTGCAGGAACGTGTAGCCAAACTGGCTGGCGGTGTTGCTGTAATCAAAGTAGGTGCTTCTACTGAAGTGGAAATGAAAGAGAAGAAAGCACGCGTCGAAGACGCACTGCATTCAACTCGTGCTGCGGTTGAAGAAGGTGTCGTACCTGGCGGCGGTGTCGCTCTGGTTCGTACTTTGAAGGCTGTTGGTAAAGTTAAAGGCAAGAACCACGACCAGCAGATCGGTGTGGACATCCTGCTTCGCGCCATGGAAGAACCGCTTCGTCAAATCGTTACCAACGCCGGTGATGAAGCATCTGTTGTTCTGAACCAGGTTGCTCAGGGTGAAGCCAACTATGGCTACAACGCTCAAACAAGTGAGTTTGGTGACATGATTGAAATGGGTATTCTTGATCCAACCAAGGTTGCTCGTTCAGCACTGCAAAATGCAGCGTCTGTTGCCAGCTTGCTGTTGACTACTGAAGTCATGATTGCTGAGGCGCCTAGTGAGGCTGCTGCAGCACCAGCAATGCCTGATATGGGTGGCATGGGTGGTATGGGTGGTATGGGCGGCATGATGTAAGCCGACTTACAGCTACTTGTTGTATCTGAAAACCCGCCTTCTGGCGGGTTTTCACTTTTTGGCCCTATTGAAAATAAGGAATCACTTCCTCTCCCATCAAACGGATAGCTTCTTCAGGATCAGGTCCCAGCGGTCCGCCAAGATTGATCTGCGTAATACCCTGTTCAGCCAGTCGTTCAATTTGTGTGATGATATCTTTAGGTGTTCCCGTCAGTGCCAGTTTGCACATATCCTCTGTGACTAAAGACTCGGCTTTATCATATTGCCCAGCATCCAGACATTGTTTTATTTCAACAAAATCTTCCGGCGCTAGACCAATTTTCTCCAGCGCAGGGGCCTCCAGGTAAGGACCAAAGTAGGAGACCATGCTGCGTAATACATCAGTAGCGGCATTACGGTCATTGGAGATTGAGAGCCATGCACATCCTGCTATGTCCACCTCATCAGGGTTTCGTCCTGCCTGACGCGCACCTTCAACTATCGGCGGTACCATATAGCTGGCGGAGTCCGGTGGCGTAATCATCGGCAGACTACCATCACCAATTTCCCCACTTAGTTTCAGGTAGTCTTCACCGAAAGGACAAATATAAATGGGGATGTTCGCACGATAAGGTTTGAATCTCAGATAGCACTGATCCGTCCATTGAAATTCTTCTCCCTGATAGTCTACAACCTCACCTCGAAACAGTGCCCGGATAATTTCCGTGGCTTCGCGAGTTCGGGTCATGTAATTGCTTGCATCTATTCCTGTCCATTCGACCATTTTCTCGGTATGCACCCCCATACCTAAAACTACTCTACCCTGCGATAGTTCATCCAGAGTGCCTATATAAGTCGCAATCTCAGCTGGCGAAGTGGTGTAAGGATTGGTTCCAACACTACCAATTTTTATTTTACTAGTGTGTTCGGCGACTGCAGTAGTCGTTACCCAGGTGTTATGCATGAATGTATCGTGTGGATACCAGACATATTCAAATCCTGCTTTTTCAGATTTAACAGATAAATTAACAATTTCTCTCATGCTTGCTACATAACCAATGAACCTGATACCAAATTTCATAGTGCGTCACCTTTATATTTTTTTATTTAAAACTGTTTCAATGCAAATAAAACCTGAAGTCATGTCTGAAATTCAATATTGATACAGTAGACGCTAATCTAGAAGTAGTTAGCGTGACTGTAAACTACCAGATTAGTACATTAATACTAATAAACTGGCCTTTATGGCCCACGTTGTCAGCAAGCCAAGGTGAGTGCTAACTTCCAATTTGACCAGTTGTTCTGGTATTTTGTAAATCAGCAGTGATGAAAAGTCGAAAGTTGTTTAGATGAGCAATAGTGTTTTGTCCAAACTTGAACCTGGAGGCTGAAATTATGTTAGCTGAGAGCAAAGAACAACTGATCACTGCAGTAGACCCTCAAAAGTATTTTCAAGATGCTTTGGGTGATGTTATTTCCAAAAATCATTTATCTATTTGTCACGAAACCACGATCTATATAAGTAATTTGCTGACTGTCTTTATCCAGTCAGAGCATTTATTTGATAAGACCGACGATGGCATTATGTTGAAGCCGCTTGCAGGAATATACGCAGACGCAGTAGATGCACGATCAATTAGTGAACGAGATGCAGCTTTGCGTCATCTGGGTGACGTAGCTCTTTTTATCTCAGGCTTATTTCCACAAAGTCTGGCGCGTAGCCTGGTCGATGTTGATTACTACATCAATATGGGAGGAGGCGCATATGGTTTCCTTGCCGATTCCGGCAGGATATCGAGAAGTACAAAGGTGTTTAAAAAAGTTTTCCAGGAGCTATCCGAACGTTTTTCTGAAATTGTAGAGATCCTCGCAAATGTAGCCGATAAAACAATTCTGCGTAACGATAGTGATGTGCTAAGGCTTTATGAAATATGGTTAAGCAGCGGTAGTAAAAACGCTGCGGAAAAATTACAAAATTTAGGTATACATCCTGTAGCTGTTGGTAGGCTGGCTCATTAGGAGTCTGTTGAACATATGAATCATACAGGTTCTGGAGTTTAGCTATCTCTGTCTCAAATCTACAGCACCACTTACAGGATATCTATGAGCTGAATATTCCGCATAATGTGAATGATTTTCTGATTACCAGTCATGCTTTGGCGGACGAACTGGATAGTGAAAATCAAAAATCAAATCTGAAAGAAAAGTTGTTGCTCAGGCAAGACGATGGTGAATTAAGTTTGTCTTTGTATTTGCACACAGATGTCGTTGAGAAAATGCTGGAGGATGATCCTGTGCAAAATTTGCATGAAGGAAATATGCAGGACTTCTGCCTGGCACTTGAAGGCGTGAGTCATTTTCTTTATTTAAGTTGGAATGCATCATTTGATCGCAGTGTCACTATGCTGGAAATGGAATTACAGGCCGAGATAGATAAATTTGTCATGCTCGTACTCTGCCTGGAAAAGCAAAATAGACGAGCGGAACCAGGCAAACTCAGACAAATCTTATTTGAAACAGCAAACTATCATAAGGAACTGGGTGAGTCAGAACGACAGAGATATCGCGATGCCAGTTACTTTGCAGAAAAATATTGCTGGCAGTTGGAGTCGGATTATCTGAATAACCGCGGAAGACAGCAGTTATTGCAGGAATTGAGACAGTTTTACAGGTTGACGCAAATGGATAAACTAAGTCGTATAAATCGACCTAACTAAAAAAATACTATTAATACTATCGTTTCATAGCATCAAAAAAATCGGCGTTGTTCTTGGTCGCTTTCAATCTTTCCATCAGAAATTCCATCGCAGCAAGTGGTTCCATTGGATGTAGAAGTTTCCTGAGTATCCAGATCTTCTGCAATTCATCCTTCTCGGTCAGCAATTCTTCCCGACGGGTGCCGGAACGATTAATGTTGATTGCAGGATAAATACGCTTCTCGGAAATTTCCCGATCAAGATGTAACTCCATATTACCGGTACCTTTGAATTCCTCGTAAATAACATCATCCATACGAGAACCGGTTTCCACTAATGCAGTTGCGAGAATGGTCAGACTGCCGCCTTCTTCGATATTACGTGCGGCACCAAAAAAGCGTTTTGGTCTTTGCAGGGCATTAGCATCAACACCACCTGTAAGTACTTTACCTGAAGCTGGTACAACAGTGTTGTAGGCTCTTGCGAGACGGGTAATAGAATCAAGCAGGATAACAACGTCTTTCTTATGTTCAGTCAAACGCTTTGCTCTTGCAATAACCATTTCTGCAACCTGGACGTGACGACTGGCAGGTTCATCAAAGGTACTAGAGATAACTTCACCACGAACCGAACGTGTCATTTCTGTTACTTCTTCAGGACGCTCATCAATTAAAAGTACAATTAAATGACATTCGGGCTGATTGTGGACAATAGATTGAGCGATAGATTGCAGAATCATCGTCTTACCCGCTTTTGGCGGTGAAACGATCAAACCTCGTTGTCCCTTACCGATAGGGGAAACCAAATCAATAATTCGTGGAGTGATATCTTCAGTACTACCGTTACCCAATTCGAGTATCAGGCGATCCTGAGCAAAAAGCGGTGTCAGATTCTCAAATAGTATTTTGTTCTTGGCTTTTTCCGGTGCCTCGAAATTAATCTCGGCAACTTTTAGCAGGGCAAAATAACGTTCACCATCCTTCGGTGGCCGTATCTTACCGGCAATATTATCGCCCGTTCTTAAATTGAAGCGTCTTATCTGACTGGGTGAGACATAAATGTCGTCAGGTCCTGCCAGATAGGAACTACCGGCGGAACGTAAAAAGCCAAATCCATCCTGGAGTATTTCCAGAACCCCATCGCCATAAATGTCTTCGCCTTTTTTGGCGTGTGCCTTGAGTATTTCAAAGATGACATCTTGCTTGCGTGAGCGGGCAAGATTTTCAAGACCAAGAGATTCAGACAGTGTGATGAGTTCGGATGCGGGTTGTTGTTTGAGTTCTGTTAGATTCATTGACTACGGAAGTGTTTTGGTTAGGTGGATAGAAATTAAAGGCACGAAACGCGCCCAAACAAATTACTTTGTAAATGCTAAAAAATTACTTTTTTGAGGGGTTAATCAGAAAGAACGGGTTGATATTGTCGCTCAAACTAGCACGTTGCTTTTCATTCGTCCAGTAAATTTAAATGGCGCTATCGATAAATGCAGATAATTGTGATTTTGATACGGCGCCTACTTTAGTTGCAGCAACTTCTCCGTCCTTAAATATCATCAATGTCGGAATACCTCGAACAGCATACTTTTGAGGTGTTTCCTGATTTTCATCAATATTCAGTTTAGCTATGGTCAGTTTACCGTTATATTCCTCGGCGATTTCATCAAGGATAGGAGCAATCATTTTGCAGGGGCCACACCATTCACCCCAGTAATCAACCATAACAGGTGCATCAGATTTCAATACTTGTTCTTCAAATGTCGAGTCCGCGACATGAATAATACTCTCACTCATTTTTATTAATTGCCTTTATGTTGTATAAGGGGTGCCATTTCAGCGAATTTACGCTGTAAATGCAAGTTATTAGTCTAGTATGCATTATTGAAACCTCTAAGGAGAATTAATTATTCCAGATACAACCGCAGTTCAGTTTAGTGCTCTGAATTTACACAGCAATTTGCATAAAGCACTCGATGCGATCGGTTTTACATCGTGTACACCGATTCAGGCGGCAACCTTGCCACTAATTCTTGCTGGCGATGATATGGCCGGACAAGCGCAAACGGGCACCGGAAAAACTGCTGCATTTTTGTTGGCAACCATGCAGTACATACTCACTAACGAAGGTTCTGCACAGCCACGAGCCTTAATAATGTCTCCGACTCGTGAACTTGCGATACAAATTTACAATGACGCTTTGTCCTTAAGCCAGTTTACCGAATTGAAGGTCGGCCTCGTTTACGGGGGAGTAGATTATCAAAAACAGCGTGATATGGTCGCGGATGGTATTGATATTCTTATCGGCACTCCTGGCCGTTTGATTGACTACCAGAAGCAGGGAGTATTAAAGCTTAAGAATATTGAAGTCATGGTGCTTGACGAAGCTGACAGAATGTTTGATTTGGGTTTTATCAAAGACATCCGTTTTCTGTTAAGACGTATGCCTAAAGCTGAAAAGCGCCTGAATATGCTGTTCTCGGCTACGCTGTCATGGCGTGTTACCGAGCTGGCTTATGAGCACATGAATAATCCGGACATTATCCGTATAAACCCGGAGCAGGTGACTGCGGATAAAGTGACTCAATGTTTATATCATGTCTCCAAAGAAGAAAAAGCCAGTTTACTAATTGGTCTGTTACGTCATATTGACCCAACCCGGACGATTGTTTTCGTTAACACAAAACGCACGGCCGAAAATATCTGGGGTTATCTGGAAAGCAACGGCTATCAATCGGCTATCCTTTCTGGTGATGTGCCGCAGGCCAAACGCCAGACATTATTCAAGAATTTTTCTGAAGGCAATCTACCCATATTGGTTGCCACGGATCTCGCTGCACGGGGTTTACACATACCCGAAGTCAGCCACGTGATTAATTATGATCTACCGCAAAATGCGGAAGATTATGTACACAGAATTGGCCGTACCGCACGTGCCGGGGAAGCTGGCGATGCTGTAAGTTTTGCCTGTGAGGAGTATGTTTTTTCTCTACCAGAAATTGAAGATTATATTGGCAGCAAAATTCCCACTGAAGCGGTCACAGCTGATAATCTGGCAGAACTGAAGCCACCAGTAAGGCTTAAAAAGTCACACAGTAAATTTTCTAAAAAAAGAGGCCGTGATAATAAATCAAGATCGCACAAACCCAGATCTGCAAAAAATTAGCTGATTATTATATGGGCTCTGGTGTTTTTTTGACTTAAGAGCCCAATCTTGTAAATAACCATTCACCTGTTCGTTTTATTTCCTCAGCACAAACTGCATGTTCCATCGGGTAGTCGTGCCACTCAATTGGGTATTGATAAGCTTTCAAAGCCTCACAGGATTGTCTTGCAAACTCTATCGGGATAACGGGATCATATTCGCCGTGCATCATCAATATAGAGGTGTCTCTGTTAATTTCAGACTGTTCCTGATCCAGGATATCTGCAAATGGTAGATAGGATGACAAGATCAACAGGCCTGCCAGTTTAAGCGGAAACCGCAGTCCACAATGCAGGGCAATCGCACCACCCTGAGAGAAACCTGCCACAACAATTTTATTCGTCGGAATTCCGGAAGCAATTTCAGCATTAATCCAGGATTCAAGGATTTCGGCCGAGTCGTCAAAATCAGGTCTGTGTCGCTGCACGCTCAGATCTGCATCTTTTATGTCATACCATGAGCGCATTACCATACCACCGTTAATGGTCACCGGTCGTAATGGTGCGTGTGGAAAAATAAAACGTATTCCCAGTTCCTCTGGTAATTTAAGTTCGGGCACAATCGGTTCAAAGTCGTGGCCATCGGAGCCAAGACCGTGTAGCCATATAATGCTGGCCTGGTGATTTGTGGACGGTTCAATAATAACGGCGTCGTTCATCTGATTTTTCCTTTGAATCTCTGGTTGGTTGACTTTAACAGGCAAGTCGATTTTAGTGGGCTGGATTATTTGCTATGCTTCACCGAGCCAACAGACCCTAAATCCAGCCTTCGGGAGAACATAATGAGCCTTCGTCTAGTCAAAATCATCACATTGTTTTTTGTCGTTGCTGTATATGGTGGTTGCGGACAGAAAGGTGAGCTATATCTACCGGGCGAAAAACAGACAGCAGTAGTTGTTAATTCCCACATAGTCTGATCTCATGTCTGAATTCCATTATGCCAACGGCCAGTTGTGCGCCGAACGGGTTGCTTTGAATAAAGTAGCCGAGCGTTTTGCCACACCTGCATATGTATATTCCAGGGCTGCTATTGAAAGTCAGTGGCATGCTTATGATGATGCTCTGGCTGAACGTCAGCATTTGATTTGTTATGCAGTTAAGGCGAACAGTAATCTGGCAGTGCTCAGTCTATTAGCGGAGCTGGGCTCCGGTTTTGACATAGTCTCTGTAGGCGAACTGGAAAGAGTATTAAAAGCAGGAGGCGATCCATCAAAGATAGTCTTTTCTGGTGTTGGTAAAAGAACTGATGAAATTAAGCGTGCCCTGGATGTAAAAATTAAATGCTTCAACGTTGAATCCTTGTCGGAACTGAGCCGACTGGATCAAATTGCGGCCGAGAAGAACCTGATTGCGAAAGTATCACTGCGAATAAACCCCGATGTTGATGCTGAAACTCATCCATATATCTCAACCGGGTTGAAGGAAACTAAATTCGGTATTGCCTATGATCGAGCTTTGGAGAGTTATATTCAGGCGCGAGATATGACTAACATTGATGTTGTCGGTATTGATTGTCATATCGGTTCACAAATAACAACGATAGCACCTTATATCGACGCCCTTGGAAAGTTACTGGACATGGTCAGTGAATTGAGAGCGAACAATATAGAATTACAGCATATTGATGTTGGCGGAGGTCTGGGTATTCGTTATCAGGATGAGTCGCCACCAGCACCACAAGAGTTAATCAAGGCTGTCTGTGACACAATAGCGGATACCAGCTATGAAATTCTGCTGGAGCCTGGGCGTTCTATCGTAGGAAACGCCGCTGTATTATTAACACGCGTGGAATACATAAAGGAAAACAGCGGTCGCAATTTTGCGATAGTAGATGCGGCCATGAATGATATGTTACGACCGGCGCTTTACGACGCGTGGTTATCAATATTAACTGTTAATGAACAAAACTCTGCCGCTGTCGCGGCTTACGATATTGTCGGGCCAGTATGTGAGAGCGGGGATTTTATCGGATTGAACCGCGAGCTGAGTCTGCAGGAAGGTGATTTACTGGCAATACAATCGGCAGGGGCATATGGTTTTACCATGAGTTCAAATTACAATACTCGACCACGGGCTGTGGAAGTCATGATCGATGGATCAGAAATGATAGAAGTTCGTAGACGAGAGACAGTGGCTGAACTAATGGAGGGAGAAAGCACACTTTAATGATTGGCATAGATTGTTTCCCTTTTGAGTTAGCTATAGCGCAGAATATGCGAGCGCACTAAGATAGTGCAAAATATCATTAAAATGCATCATAATGGTGCAACTGCTTTTTATTAAGAAAGACTAAGTGCTTGATTAATAAGGTCTGCTCCATCCCGAATGACTGGCATACTTCCTGCTCATAGGGATCACATATTTTTGAATTTGGCGCAGTCATGCACAGGGTTCGAACTATTAAAAGTTAAATCTACATATTTGAGGAGATAAGAATGTCCAAGTTGGTACAAGAACTAATAAGGGATCACGAAGTGCGCTACGTTGATTTGCGCTTTACTGATACCGTGGGAAAAGAGCAACACGTCACTATCCCCACCAGTCAGGCAGATGATGATTTTTTTAAGGAAGGTAAAATGTTTGACGGTTCATCCATTTCCGGCTGGAAGGGGATTAATGAGTCAGACATGGTGTTAATGCCTGAACCCGATTCTGCTGTAATCGATCCCTTCTATGACGAGCCAACAATTAACATTCGATGTGACGTATTGGAGCCTGCCACAATGCAGGGTTACGAGCGTTGCCCACGATCGCTTGCCAAACGCTCTGAGGCCTATCTGAAATCGACTGGTATTGCAGATACAGCTTATTTTGGCCCGGAACCGGAATTCTTTATATTCGATGATGTTAAGTGGGGTGATGATGTCAGTGGTGCATTCTACGAAGTTGATTCTGAAGAAGGCAGCTGGAACAGTGAAAGCCATGTTGAAGACGGTAATATTGGTCATCGTCCAGGTGTGAAAGGTGGCTACTTCCCAGTGCCACCTGTTGATTCAGGACAAAACATTCGTTCGGCCATGTGTACCATTTTAGAAGAAATGGGCGTGCCTGTTGAAGTGCATCACCATGAGGTGGCGACAGCTGGTCAGGCTGAAATAGGAACGGTTTTTAATACACTGGTAAGAAAGGCCGACGAAGTACAGATACTGAAATACTGCGTACAAAATGTAGCGCATGGATTTGGCAAGACAGCGACATTCATGCCGAAACCACTGGTTGGCGATAACGGTAGTGGTATGCACGTGCATCAGTCGTTGGCGAAGGACGGTAATAACCTGTTTACCGGCGATAAATATGGTGGCCTGTCAGATATGGCCCTGCATTACATCGGCGGTATTTTCAAGCACGCCCGTGCTATTAATGCCTTCACCAATGCTGGTACAAATAGCTACAAACGTCTTGTGCCCGGTTTTGAAGCGCCAATTATGCTGGCCTATTCCGCGCGCAACCGATCTGCGTCCTGTCGTATACCCTGGGTATCTAACCCAAAAGCACGACGTATCGAAATGCGCTTTCCTGATTCTTCCGGCAACCCTTATTTTTGTTTTGCTGCGCTGATGATGGCGGGTCTTGACGGTATCCAGAATAAAATTGAGCCGGGTCCACCGATGGAAAAAGATTTGTACGACTTGCCGCCAGAGGAAGAGCAGGATATCCCAACCGTATGTGCTTCATTGGAACAAGCTATTGAAGCGCTGGATAATGATCGTGAGTTTCTTACGGCAGGTGGCGTGTTTACAGACGATATGATTGATGGTTACATGGAATTAAAAATGGAAGAAGTTAATCGTTTCCGTATGACCACACATCCGGTTGAGTTTGATATGTATTACAGCCTGTAAAAGTAAAAACATAAGAAGTTGTTAGTATAAAAAGCCCCCGAAAGGGGGCTTTTTTTGCCTACAGGAAGTAGGTATGTCGCGAGAGGACAGGAGTCCGAAGCGACTGACTAAGGGTATCTAGGAAACAGATTAGAAATACTATTCTCTATGGTTCCTAAATGGGAAGTAGGCGGAAGACAACGCTGGAAGTGATTTGTCGAGCAATTACTGGAAAACGGTAATCGGGCAATATAGGGAACTAGTCCTCACTTTCAAAGATATGGAGGCAGAAAGCCGGGAACCTGCTATACACATTACAAGTCTATATTGTTAGGTTCACAACACTAGGCTATTCTGGAACCATGAGATTATTTATTACAACGCTTTGCTTGATATTTTCACTCGCTTTAACGGCAGAGGTATATCGTTCCGTCGACAAGAATGGCAACGTGGTCTTCACCGATCAACCCAGTCCTGACGCCGAGTTGATAGAATTAGATGAATTACAAACCATCGATGCGCCAGCAATAGGTAACTTTGAATACACACCACCACCTGAAAAACCTGCGCCCAGATACTCAGCTGTTACTATCATCAGCCCCCAAAATGACGTCGCTATCCGGGATAATGCTGGCAATGTGACAGTTAATATTGCAACACAGCCTGACCTGCGTAGCAGCGACGAATTGGTGTTGTTCATGGATGGTAAGGAAATTATTCTTGGCAAATCCACTGCCAAAGCCTTTAGCGGACTGGATCGTGGCACCCATCAATTGCGCGCTGCTATCCGTGACGTCAATGGCCGAATACTGCAGAGCTCTCCATCAGTGATATTTCATTTGCTACGCCAATCAAAATAATTATCTGTTAAGCGCTGTTCCTGTGGCTCACTCGCCACGTTTTTAAAAAGATATATCGCCCCACATTGGTCTGCTTCTTGCTCAAGAAGTAATAAAGCCGATTTACTCATTTGAACATATTCAGTAAGCAATTGAATATATAGAGTATTTTTTTATTTATTAAGTGTTGGCAAAAGCTGTTAGTGACACTTTGCACCAAATTAGTGCAAACTAAGAAAGATTATGAGTTTACCTCTGGAAAGAGCACATCAACTTATTGAAAATATTTATACCGCGGTATTGGTGTTTGATAAGGATCTGCGCCTGACACATATTAATACAGCGGGGGAGAATCTCTTATCCCTGAGTCAACGCAAGATAAGCGGACAACATCTCGTTGACATTCTTCCCGCTGCCGGTAATTTTGCTGAGACTGTGGAACGCTCTCTACTCAGTAAACAACCCTATATGGAATGGGGGATGAACCTGGATTTACCAAACGCCAGGTCAGTGATAGTTGACTGTACCATGACGCCCTGGCTGGTGAATGATCAATGCAAGGAAGTCATTGTTGAAATGGTTGACGCCCATTCTTATGCCAAAGTACTTAGGGAGGAAAACCTGACTAATTTGCATGAAGCGGCACGTAAATCTCTACAGGGCATGGCCCATGAAATCAAAAATCCCCTCGGTGGTTTACGCGGAGCAGCTCAATTATTGGAACAGGAGCTGAAGGGAAATGAATTAGTAGAATATACCCAGATCATTATCAATGAAGCGGACAGACTCCGAAATCTGGTCGACAAAATGATCTCACCAAATGGCAAACAGTATCCCGTCGATGCGAATATTCACGAAGTACTGGAATATGTCCTTAATCTTGTTGATGCGGAGGAATCAGATTCGCTCAATGTCGTTCGTGATTATGATCCAAGTCTTCCAGTTATAAAAGCGGACAGGGAACAGTTGATCCAGGCGTTCCTGAATGTAATTAGAAATGCGGTACAGGCGATAGATGAAGATGGTCAGATAACATTACGCTCACGCATTATACGCCGCACTACGATCAGGCAGCACTACTACAAAATAGCAGTACAAGTAGAAGTTATAGACAACGGTCCCGGGGTACCTGAGGAGATAGAAGGAGGCATTTTTTATCCCATGGTTACCGGGCGTGCCGAAGGTACAGGTCTCGGGCTTTCTATCGCGCAATCATTAATTCAATCTCATGGAGGTATTATTGAATATGAACGAGTTGATGACAGAACCGTCTTCAGAATATTGTTACCCATCGAGTATAGAAATGACTGAAGCAAATAACATCTGGATCGTTGATGACGACAAATCTATTCGTTGGGTTCTGGAAAAGGCTCTGGGCAAAGAAGATCTGTCTGTAAACAGTTTCGAAAACTCTGATGACTTACTGGCTCGTTTTGCAATAGAAAAACCGGATGTAATTATTTCTGACATTCGTATGCCAGGTATGGATGGCATTAGCTTACTGGAAAAAATCAAACAGGATGCTCCGGAACTACCGGTAATAATCATGACGGCTTTTTCAGATCTTGATCGGGCAGTTTCAGCTTTTCAGGGAGGAGCATTCGAATATTTGTCCAAACCGTTTGATATCGAAGAAGTGGTAAGTCTGGTTAAGCGTGCACTAAGACAAAGTGAAATAAAGTCAGCCAATAAGAAAACAGAGTCGACAAATCCGATGGAAATAATCGGTTCGGCGCCTGCCATGCAGGAGGTTTTTCGTGCAATCGGAAGATTGTCCAGTTCTAATCTTACGGTGTTAATTACCGGTGAATCCGGTACGGGTAAGGAACTGGTTGCTATGGCATTACATCGTCATAGCCCAAGAGCAGACAAACCTTTTATTGCTCTGAATACAGCGGCAATCCCGCATGAACTTCTTGAGTCGGAGTTGTTCGGTCATGAGAAGGGTGCTTTTACCGGGGCTACAGCGCAACGCATTGGGCGTTTTGAGCAGGCCAATGGCGGTACTCTTTTTCTGGATGAAATTGGTGATATGCCTGCTGATTTACAAACACGATTATTGCGGGTTCTGTCAGATGGCGTGTTTTACCGGGTAGGAGGTCATGTTCCTATTAAAGTTGATGTCAGAGTTATCGCTGCTACTCATCAGGATCTTGAGCAGCGTGTATCAGAGGGACGTTTTCGGGAAGATCTTTTACACAGGCTCAATGTTATCAGGGTGCATGTGCCGCCACTTCGGCAACGCCATACTGACATTCCTGAATTAACAGAATTTTTTCTACAAAAAGCGGCGAAAGAATTGAATATGTCATCGAAACGGATGTTGGCTGAAACACAGGATTATCTTAATAAGGTTGCCTGGCCTGGTAATGTGCGACAACTGGAGAACTTCTGTCGCTGGGTAACAGTGATGGCATCGGGTAAGGAAATTCATCTTGATGATTTACCTCCTGAGCTAACGGAAACCGGCAAAATAGAAACCTCTTCTGAAGACTGGGAACTGAGGCTGAGGAAATGGGTGGAATTTAATTTGTTAGAAGGTGAAACACAGTTACTAAGTGATGCTGTACCCCGATTTGAAACTATTATGATTGAGGAAGCATTAAAATGCTCCGGTGGCAGACGACAGGATGCTGCAAAACTATTAGGTTGGGGTAGAAATACTTTAACTCGCAAGATTAAAACCCTGGGACTGGAATTATAAAAGTCAGATCGGGTATTCTTAATGTACCGTGAACAGGAAATGAAAAGAGGTAGGGCTGATGATTCAGGAAAGATTAATTGAATATGAACACGATGGTGTTTTACTTGAAGGGTTTCTTGCGTATGACGACGCAATAGAGACAAGCTTACCTGGGGTAATTGTTGTACATGCCTGGGCAGGCAGAACTAATACTGAATGTGATAGAGCACGCAAACTGGCTGTTGAAGGTTATGTTGGATTTGCCTGTGATTTGTACGGAAAAGGAATCCTCGGTAAAAGTGTGGAAGAAAACTCGGCTTTGATGCAACCCTTTATGGATGGCCGGGCGATGTTGCAAAGTCGCCTGGCCAAGGTACTGGAAACATTAAAAACCCAGACCGAGGTAGATGAGAACAGGATCGCAGCAATCGGCTTTTGCTTTGGTGGTTTGAGCGTACTGGATATGGCTCGTACTGGGTCCGATATCCTCGGAGTAGC
>JABHFC010000042.1 GCA_018676275.1 Gammaproteobacteria bacterium
GTCATTTCAACCATGAATGTTGATTGCCCGCGGGCCAGATCATCGCCAGCACCTATACGCGTAAATATTCTGTCAATCGGTCCAAAAGTAGCGCTTTTCGCCGGTACGAAACTGCCAATATGGGCAAGAATAATAATTAGTGCAGTTTGACGCATATAAGTCGATTTACCGCCCATGTTCGGACCGGTAATTATTAGCATGCGTCTATCATCATTCATGCATGTGTCATTGGCGATGAATGCTTCAGTCTGAATCTGTTCAACTACGGCGTGACGTCCGGCCTGAATATCAATACCAGGGACATCGGTAAATTTCGGCTGACTGTAATCCAGAGACTCAGCACGTTCAGCAAAGCAAGTCAGCAAATCAACTTCAGCAATTGCGCTCGCAGTTTTTTGTAGTCGTGCAAGATCTTCAAAAACATGTTCCAAAATTTGTCCATAGAGCATCTTTTCTCTTGTCAGAGCCTTGCTTTTTGCACTGAGAACCTTGTCTTCGAAGGATTTTAATTCTTCGGTGATAAATCGTTCTGTAGATTTTAGAGTTTGCCGACGATGATAGTGTGTGGGTACACTTTCGCTCTGATGACGACTGATTTCGATGTAGTAACCATGAACCCGGTTATAGCCAACTTTCAGATTGCTTAATCCGGTGCGTAGTTTTTCCTGTGTTTCAAGATCCAGTAAAAACTGCCCCGCATCCGTACTCAGTGTTGTCAATTCATCTAGTTCAGGATCAAATCCCTTCGCGATAACACCACCATCGCGAATTGTCACTGGTGGTGAATCGACTAATGCATCGCACAAATATTTATACAAGTCAGGAAAATCGCTAATATCCAGTAGCAGCGATTGCAGTTGAGGACTATCAATAACTCCCAGCTTTCCACGTAAATCGGGCAGTGTTTCTAATGTCGTCCGTAGTTGTAGCAAATCACGTGGCCGTGCTGACTTGAATGCTATGCGTGTGAGTATTCGCTCGATATCATTGACGTTCCTTAAGCAGGCCTGAATTTCTATGAAGTTTCTATTATGCAAAAGAGTGGAAACAGCATTGTGGCGTAAACGTAATGACTGATGGTCACGTGTTGGTCGGTGAACCCAACGACGTAAAAGGCGACTACCCATGGCAGTGGCAGTAGTATCGATTATCTGTAAAAGGCTGTGGTCTTTACGCCCGGTTAAATCATTTTCAAGTTCCAGGTTACGCTGACTTATGGCGTCGAGAATAATGCAATCGTCACGCTGTTCCACCTTCAGTGCCTGCAAATGCAGCAAGCTGCTCCGTTGAGTGTCTTCTGCGTACTGTAGCAGCGCGCCGGCGCTGGCAATGGCCATTGTCATATCCTCACAGCCAAATCCTGCCAGGTTTAGAACTTCGTATTGCTTTTTTAGCTTTTCCCGGGCTGAGTTGATATCAAAATGCCAGGGTGGGCGTGTGGTAATGCTTTTACATTTATTCTCCAGCCATTTCTCGAGTGAGCTATCTTCATCAATGAGTATCTCGGCCGGGCTTAATCGTCGCAACTCACTATCCAGAGCTTCCTCACCGTCAAGTTCCATGACACTAAAGTGACCACTGGCCAAGTCCAGTATGGCTAGTCCGAAAAGTTGTCCATCCTTGTGAATACTTACAATCAGGTTATCCACTTGTGCGTCGAGTAAAGCTTCGTCAGTGATGGTGCCCGGTGTAACAACTCGTGCTATTTTTCTTTCGACAGGTCCCTTGCTTGTAGCCGGGTCGCCTACTTGTTCGCAAATGGCTACCGACTCTCCCAGTTTTACGAGTTTTGCCAGGTAATTATCGAGTGCGTGAAAGGGTACACCTGCCATGGGAATGGGATCGCCAGCAGATTTGCCACGCGCTGTAAGGGCAATATTCAATAAACGCGAGGCCTTTTTCGCGTCGTCGTAAAAAAGCTCGTAAAAGTCACCCATACGAAAGAACAGGAGCATGTCGGGGTGTTCAGCTTTGAAGCCAAGATACTGCTTCATTACAGGGGTGTGGTTTTGTGTGGGCTGCTGAGTAGTTGCAGACATGTTAACCATTATAATGAAACAACCTGTAATTTTCTATGGGGGGGGAGGAGCACAGGTATCTGTAGTTTCGCATTGCACGGCTGGAGACTGCATGCGCATGATGGCCTGAGAATAGAGCACAATACTTCGGCGCCCGTTATCCTGAGGATCAATAATACAGTCCCTGGCAAAACCTGATGTGGGTGGGCCGAAGAACCCGGGTGGTGTGGCCGCCGGGTCCGCCCAATAATTACCATATTTTTTTTCCGCAGGCGGAGCTGATCCGGTGCCGTAACGCTGCATGGCCCATATCATGCGATTAATGAAAGGAATGACAAGTTCATAACAATAACCAACATGGACTTTCATCAAGTTAGCGTCCTGAATTGATTGGGTTGCAACACCCACACCGACAGCCGTTGAATCACGATACATCAGGTTATCATTCGGGATCATGTTGACCGTTCTGATATCACCGTCACCGCTTATATCGTGATAGCCATCTACCCCTAAAATATTAAAGGAAGTAATGGTTGGATTGACGACGGTGATCTTTACATATTCGTCTTCGATTTGTTGTTCAACAATTTTGCGTGCACACAGTACTTTTTCTGAATCAAACTTGTCGATATTTGCATCGAGTACACTTCGTATGCCGTTATCCATGATCTGTGCTGATCCGACCCGGCCTACGCGAGCGGAATCGGTGCTACGAAAAGTACTACTACAATCTCCGCTGCTGTCCATGCTCAGATAGCTACTGGTAAAAAGGGGTGCCATATTGCCTGCGAAGGCCTGCTTCATTTCCGAAAGGCTGCCGTTATTCAAACTGCCCGCCCTGACTGTTTGGTATGTCGCGTAATTAAGTGTGATCTTGGCCTTATAAATTAATGCAATCTGAATGATTGCCAGAACCAATGTCAACAATACCGGAATAACGATGACAAATTCGACCATCGCCTGTGCTTTATAAAACCTAAACAATTTTTTGATATTTAAACTACGCACCTTTATTTATCGGCAGCTCGATTTAATGAATTCATACAAAATGAAAAATTATTCAGGCCCACTAAAACAATGCCTGTCGTTTTTAGTTTTGCTGGATGATACCCTGGATACCATCCAGCAGCTTTTTACCTTTACTATACATAGGGTCATTTCTGTCAACATATAGCAACATTTCATTCAGGCTATAGGCGCTCTGTTTCAACTGGACAATACTCAGATTGAACCAGGCTTTTGCATATTTCGGGTCACGAAGCACAGCTTCTCGATAAAGCTTGACCGCAGCATCAGGACGATTTGTGCGAACATAGATATTCGCAAGTCGAAACCAGTGAAGAGGAATGTCCGGTAGTTGCTGCAAAAGAACTA
>JABHFC010000378.1 GCA_018676275.1 Gammaproteobacteria bacterium
CCAGTAAAAAAACGACCAAAATGTTGTGCGGCTTCCACTACAGCACGGTAGCCGCCAATATTGGCCATCGAACTCAGCGCATCCATCTTTTGCGCTCGGGATATACGCGGGACACTATCCATTGCCAGCACAGTGGCCTTCTTCGTAGCAAGGCTGGCCAGAAGTTCTTCGTTCTGCGCGGGCCAGATAAATGAGATTAGGGTGTGCTTGTGTGTGAGTAATTCAACCTCGTCGCAGCCAAGTTCCGGATGCGGACCAGGTGCGCGAACTTTCAGGATAATGTCGGAGGAAGACCACAGGTCTTTTGTGTTTGCTATGATTTCGACCCCGGCTTCGCGATAAGCATCATCGGCAAATTTGGCCAGCAGGCCAGCGCCAGCTTCCATAGCAACACTAAAGCCGAGTTTCTGTAGTTTTTCTGCGGCCTCGGGCGTTGTCGCCACCCGTTTCTCACCCGCATATACCTCTTTGGGTATACCGATCTTCATCTTGGATTTCTCCCGAAGTAATAAAAATGTATGTGCTTGTTAAACCATCAGCATCTGAAAGGGTAAAAGCGGGGGAATCCTAGCGTAGATGGCCTGTTCTCACAAGCCTAAAGCCGTCTCCGGAAAAAGAAAACCCGGCACATGGCCGGGTTTTCGTGACTACAAAAAAGATACTGCGTTTTTCTGCTTAATCTTCTCCAGCAAATGCGCCCAAAAGGTGTAAAAGGCTGGTGAAGAGGTTGTAGATGGTGATGTAAAGACCGACTGTTGCCATGATGTAATTGGTTTCCCCACCGTGAACCATTTGACTAGTCTGGTAAAGCAGGAAGCCAGACATCAGTAAGACGAACATGGCGGATACCGCAAGTGACAGGGCAGGTATCGAGAATATCAGCGCGCCGATACCAGCAAGAAAGGCAATCAATATACCCACGATGATAAAGCCGCCCATAAAGCTGAAATCCTTGCGCGTAGTCAGGGCATAACCGGATAAACCCAGGAATATGGCACCAGTACCACCCAGTGCCAGCATAACCAGCTCAGTACCATTAGCATACATATGCACATACATATTAATCATGGGGCCAAGGGTTAAACCCATAAAGCCGGTCAGAGCAAAGACAGACAACAAGCCCCAGGCACTATTGCGCAAGTGGCTGGTCAGGAATAAAAGGCCAAAATAGCCACCCAGCGTTACCAGTGGACCCATATAAGGGAAATTTAAATACATGGACAGCCCTGCGGTAAATGCGCTGAACAGAAGAGTCATTGATAGTAATGTATAGGTATTACGAATTAGTTTATTGGTAGCAAGTATTGATTCTGCTGGACGTGCTACTGCAAATTGACTTTGACTCATGTTTTACTCTCTCCAATCGGTTGAATTAACAGTAATAATGGGGGCTAGAAGCAACTATTTCAAGCCTTTCTATTCGAAAGTGAAATTTTCCTAAAGTTCCATGATTTGATTGAGCATGGCAGAGAAAAATTTAATTAAAACAAATAAATAGCTCTTTTTTAGCCCGCTTTGCTTTGAATGCCATCAAAAGTGCTCAGAAATAGACGTATACGCCTGGCATTTGCCCCCAGATCACCTAAGCCCACACGGGAGACGGATCGAATATCAATTTGGCTACCACCATTGTTGGGAATGATACGAATAACGACATCATCAATAAACCCGAATACTCTCGATTCATCATAGGCCTCGATACTGCCAGTCGACTCATCGTCAACTATTAGTACCCAATTGAGAGCTTCGATTGTCTCTAAAGCGAGTTGGCGAGCCTCTGCAGGTGCAATATCTGATAAAAATGTCTGTATATCCGGAAATGCCGAGCGTTGCTCTCTGGCAATTTCCTCGCCAGCGTATTCAAGGCTGTTTTCCTCGGCGGTTCTTAAGGAATTGGTGATACTGAAAATTGGAGGATTATCGAGATCAGTAGAGATATCGTGGATCACTGGGGCTTTAAAACCGCTTATACCGACACTGAATACTGCCAGCAGAAGAGGTGAAAGTCCTAATAATACAGTCAGCGCGCCAGAGCTTTTATGAGAAGCATGTTTTTTATATAAACCGTAAAGTAATTGCAAAAGACCAAGCGCTGCCAGAACCAGAGCAATCTGTGCACCGTAAAAATAGAGGTGAAATGACGTTAAGGGCAGCCAATCCAGCAACATGCGCCCGGCAATACCGATTGCAATAATCAGAAGATCGCCAAGAATCAGGTATAAAAACAATCTTTGCCAAGCTGAAGGTTTTTGTTGCTCTGACATATTGAGCTCCCAAGGTGACATTAGTAGAGTTTCAACAATAATAGTGGATTAGTTTGTAAGATCCAGAATAGTCGTTAGAATGTCGGCGCAATTAGGAGAGGTGGCAGAGCGGTTGAATGCACTGGTCTTGAAA
>JABHFC010000379.1 GCA_018676275.1 Gammaproteobacteria bacterium
AAAGGTCAAAATATTTATTTAAAACAATTAGTTAGGAAGCAAAATGAAACGAGCTGAAACAGGTTGAAACGGGGGTGGCAACTGGCTACGAACCAGGGGGTCGGAGAATAGATTCCTTCCAAGTGTTCCAATTGATATAAAAAATTTTGACAGGAATTTTATTAATGTAAATAAATTGACCGTCTCAGATTCGATATAAGGCGATTAAATTTATCAAGCGAACCTCAAGGGTTACCCTTCATTTAAGTGATCTATTTCGATTCAGAGCGTTATTAGGTTGTATTGAATTGGCGTTATGTGAGTATCGAACAACTATAAACAAGGGTAGAAAGGAAGATTCAATAACAAATGGTGCGGGTGGTCGGAATCGAACCGACACTCCTTACGGAACGGGTTTTTGAGACCCGCGCGTCTACCAATTCCGCCACACCCGCACTGTTGCGTGATTATAACTATTTTCTAGAATCGGTCTTGGATTTTTTCTTCGTCTTATTATCGGAGGAACGGGCAGGGCGCTCACGCATCCTATTGACAGCGGCGGTATCAATCGAATTGCGTAAATGCACCGCATAATACTTTTCAATCATCTCCACACTGGTCCGACAATTCTTAGCAACCTGATAAATATCCGCTCCTTCCATCAAGCGCAAACAAATATACGTATGACGTAAACTATAGGCAGTGCGTGGATGACCATCCCGATCAAACTTAAGCTTCGTTTCATCGAGAATCGTATTTAATAACTCACGGTGCGTGATAGGAAACAGCCTTTCCGTCATATCCTTCGGCTTATTGCGCTCAACTAGTCGCTTAAACGGGGTAACCGCCCCAGGCATACTCTTACAAAACCCCACTCCCCGTTTACCCCGCACTTCAATCTCTAAAATCGTATCATCAATCGCTTCATCATCCACGATATCGACATCGCGATACTCTAGCCGGGCTGATTCATCCGGCCGCAGTCCCGTATTAGCCATAAACAACACATAATCGTGGAGTTGCTCACAACTCCATTGCCATCTTTTCCCTTTAGATTGCTGTGCCCGTTTACGCGTCGCCGTATAAAGCGTCTTATATTCCTTCGGAGAGAACCAGGCCCGGTGCGAAATCTTCCCAGAGGTTTTATACGGCGCAGATAAATCCGGTACAAATTGCAACCAACCTTGTCTAACAGCTGTCTTTAATACCTGACGTAATGCCACAATCTCCTGATGCATCGTGCTGTGTGCAGGTGGCTTGCCAGTTCGAGAGTTTTCCCGTCGATAAAGCCGATATTCCTGCACCATACCCGGGGTGATTTTCGATAAACCCAGATTACCGAAGAAAGGAATCAAATGAACCCGCAAACGGTCTTTCGTCGTTTGTATATACTTTGCATTCCGTTGTCCTTCCGTCAGGACTTCATACTCCTGCTTAAACCGCTTGGCAGCATCCTTAAAAGTCTTCTCAGACTTCAGATCACCAGCACGTTGTTTACCCCGTAATTCCAGATACCAGTCTTCCGCAAAGTCTTTAGCTTTAGACAAACTTTCTTCTTTCGTACTGACTCGTCGGTTCTTACCTTCAAGATAAGAAGAGCACTGCCAACAAGTACTATTCTCACGTTTATACACATGAACCTTACCACCCATAACCGTATGCGTTTCCATACCAACACCTATATAGAAGTGTGTAAAAAAAGAGGTTTTGTGTAACAGATGTGTAAGACGATATCTTAGGATTAATTATAGTAACCAACTGAAATAAAACAAGATAAAAATGAAAAAACTAGAAGTGAAATGATTTTGAATCCGGCGCGTCTACCAATTCCGCCACCCCGGCATTATCTAGAGCTGGAAAGGTCGGCAAGTATAAGGAATCTTTTCGATTTATAAAACTATTCTTATGGGCTTCGGTGAATTTTGTTAGGATCGCGCGCCATGCGCAGCCGTGACTTTCATTTTGAGCTTCCAGAAGCTCTGATTGCCCAATATCCACCCGAGCAAAGGGGGGATAGTCGCCTGCTATGTCTTGATCGGGACAGTGGTAGCCTTAATGACCAGCTGTTTTCGCAGCTGGGAGAACACCTCAACAGCGGTGATTTACTGGTATTTAACGATACCAGGGTGATTCCCGCGCGTTTATTTGGCCGTAAAGAGTCCGGCGGCAAGGTTGAAATCCTGTTGGAACGCTTGCTCGATGAGCATACGATGTTGTGCCAAATACGAGCCAGTAAAAGCCCTAAAGCTGGAAGTTTGATTATTCTGGAAGACGAGAGTGAGTTGTGTTTGATTGGTCGGGAGGCTGAGTTTTTCAAACTAAGCTCTAAAGTAGATATGCCATTAGCGGATATATTACAGAAACTCGGGCATATGCCTTTACCACCCTATATCAAGCGTGAAGATGAATCCATGGATCAGGAACGTTATCAGACTGTCTACGCCAGACAACCCGGAGCCGTGGCGGCGCCGACAGCAGGCTTACATTTCAGCGACGAGATGCTTACCAGACTAAAACAAAAAGGCGTCGACACTGCTTTTGTAACATTGCATGTGGGAGCGGGCACATTCCAGCCTGTACGCAGTGAAAAGCTGGAAGATCACGAAATGCATAGTGAATGGTTTAGCCTGAACAATACTGTATGTGAAAAAGTCAGAGAAACACGCAGAAAAGGTGGAAGAGTCATTGCTGTTGGTACCACTGCGGTCAGATGTCTGGAATCGGCGGCAGAAAATGATGATCTGCAGCCTTTTCAAGGCGACACCAGCATTTTTATTTATCCCGGCTTTCATTTTCAAATAGTTGATGCCTTGATTACCAATTTTCATTTACCTGAATCGACATTACTTATGCTGGTATCAGCATTTGCCGGAATTGAAAATGTAAAAGCTGCCTATCAGCACGCCGTAGATGAAAGCTATCGTTTTTTCAGTTACGGTGATGCCATGTTTATCTCTTCTCAGCAAAGCTGACATTTCCCAGATGGAATTTGAACTTATCAAGCAGGACGGTAACGCTCGTCGAACACGGATGACATTTCCGCGTGGGGTGATCGAAACACCTGTGTTTATGCCGGTGGGTACCTATGGAACCGTCAAGGCAATGACACCGGAAGAATTACGCGAACAGGGTAGCCAGATTATTCTGGGTAATACTTTTCATTTAATGTTGCGTCCCGGCACAGAAATTATTGAACAACATGGTGGACTACATGAGTTCATGAATTGGCAATGGCCGATACTGACGGACTCCGGTGGTTTTCAGGTTTTCAGTCTTGCCGAATCGCGAAAAATAAGCGAAGAGGGTGTTCACTTTCGTTCACCTGTTAACGGCGACAAGGTTTTTCTCGGCCCCGAAGAGGCGATAGCGGTTCAGCATAGCCTGAATTCCGACATTGTTATGATCTTTGATGAATGTACTCCCTTCCCAGCGACCGAACAGCAGGTAAAAACTTCTATGGAGTTATCTCTGCGCTGGGCCGACAGAAGCAAAAAAGCCCATGGCGATCATCATGGTGCATTATTTGGCATTATCCAGGGAGGTATGTACAAGCATTTGCGGGATGCATCATTACAGGGGCTTACTGACATAGGTTTTCCTGGATATGCTATTGGTGGATTGTCAGTGGGTGAGCCTGTTGAACAGATGTACGAAGTTCTGGATCACATTGCGACGAAGATGCCTGCAGATAAACCACGTTATTTGATGGGTGTGGGTACACCGGAAGATCTTGTAGAAGCTGTTGGTCGGGGTATAGACATGTTTGACTGTGTCATGCCGACAAGAAATGCACGAAATGGTTATTTATTTACCAGTACAGGTACAGTAAAGATCAGGAATGCTAAACACAAAACCAGCGACAGACCACTGGATGAAGAATGTAGTTGTTATAGTTGTCAGAATTACTCACGTGCCTATCTGCATCATCTGGACAAAACTGTGGAGATACTAGGCGCCAGATTGAATACAATACACAATCTGCATTATTACCATACGCTGATGAGTGACATGCGTGAGGCGATCGAAAACAACAGTTTTCAGAAATTCACTGATGATTTTTATGCGAAAAGGGCATAAACACTTTTATTTATAAAGGAAAGATGTCATGAAACTAGGTTTATTGCTGGGTTACTCGGGTAAGAGTCTTGCACCGCCGATGGATTTGATTAAGCAGGCAGAAAATATGGGTATCGATTCAGTCTGGATAGCCGAGGCTTATGGCTCTGATGCGGTGACGGTTGCAGCCTGGGTTCTTGGTCAAACCACAAAGTTAAAAGTCGGTACGGCAATTATGCAAGTGCCAGCCAGGACACCAGCAAATACGGCAATGACAGCAATGAGTATGTCACAATTATCTGGCGGACGATTTGTTCTGGGTCTGGGGGCGTCGGGTCCGCAGGTTGTCGAAGGCTGGCATGGTATTGGCTATGACAAACCTCTTATGCGTTTGCGGGAATGTATTGAAATTGTTCGGGAGATATTTGCACGTCAGGGTCCTGTTTCCTATGACGGCGAGATTTATCAGCTACCATTCAAAGGTCAGGGTTCCGTAGGGATGGGCAAGTCACTTAAGTCCATTTTGCATGAAGAAAAAGATACTCCTATATATACCGCCTCATTTACACCTGCCGGCTTTCGCCTCGCTGGTGAAATTGCTGATGGTCTGTTTCCGGTTTTCATGAGCCCCGACAAAATTGACATCATTACTTCTGAGGTTGAAAAGGGCTTTGTCAAAGCAGGCGGCGAGAAAAGTTTTAAAGATTTTGACATAGCGCCTTTTATTACTGTGCAAATGGGAGATGATCTGGATGCATGTCGTTTACCCATAAAACAGTTTCTTGCATTGTATATAGGCGGAATGGGTTCAAAGACGAAGAATTATTATAAGGACTTCGCAGCAAAGTTGGGCTATGAAGACGAGGTGATAAAGATCCAGGAGTTATATCTTGCGGGTAAAAAGGAAGAGGCCATGGCAGAGGTGCCTGATGAACTGGTGGATGAAATATCTTTGATTGGGCCGAAGCAGCATATTCAGGATCAGGTTCAGAAGTGGTTGGCGAAAAGTGACTATATCAAAACCATGATATGCACTGTGACGCAGCCTGAAGCCTTACCGGTGCTGAAAGAAGCACTCGGAGAATAGTATTTATTCAAGAAAAAAAGTTTGCTGCCAAAGCAACAAAATCACATCGACGGGGTTATTGAACTGAAATGCGCTTTCTCACACAATTCTAGCAATTCTTTTGCAACTAAAGTTATTTGATATGAGCAAAGATCCGGAAGTAGCAAACAAGACCGCAAAAAGCCATTCTCCGCTTTTGCCACAACAGGAAGTGCAGTCAAACTTCCAGGCATTGACCTTATTCATTCCTTTAGTAATAAAGTATCTCGCACGACATCTGACCGTTGGTAGCTATATTCGTGTTCGCCGTATTATTCTCAGGCGATTGGGTCGTACCTATTATGTGTGAAACTTAAATGAAAAAACAAAGTAAATATCCGGCACCATCATTTCTCCAATACCAGGAATACCCGGTATCGGGAAACGAAACGAATGGACGTGGTGAGAAAGTTTTTCGTCGACCTAAATATGTTTTTCATTCAACACCGAAAACCGGTCCGCTTAACTGGGATCGCATGCAAAGACATTTTCGTTATTCTATTCCACTGGATTTACTACCAACTGTTTTACGTCAAATGTGGGCGACTTTTAGACCACAGGGTCCGATAGCTGATAAAAGAATCGATGCCAGTGATACAAAGTACATAACGAAAATGGTCAAGGAAAAAGCACTGGAGCTTGGCGCTGGTGTTGTTGGCATCAGTCATCTGAAAGAAGAATATTTAATCGAAGGAGCTAAGGCGAAGTATAAGTGCCATTACCTTTGGTTTGCCGATGGACAGGGACATTATGCTTACAGCGCCATCCGTAAAAGCCAGTAAGGAAGTACAGCGCGTTTATGCTCTTTGTTCGCGTCTGAGTGTGGACATGTCACGATACATTCGCTCATTGGGCTGGCCAGCTCTGGGCTTGCCGGTAAACAGTAGTTCCGAAGTGATTCATATTCCTCTTGCCATAAATGCGGGTATCGGGCAATTGGGAAAACACGGCTCACTGATATGTAAAGAGTATGGTAGTAACTTTCGTTTAACTACGATGCTTACAGATCTTCCTCTCGAAGTAGATCAGCCCGAAGATATTGGTGTTGATGATGTCTGTCTGAAGTGCCGGGCATGTAGTAATGTTTGTCCACCACAGGCAATTTCTGACAAGAAACAATGGGTCAGAGGTACTGAAAAATGGTATGTGGATTTTGATCGTTGTGCTCCCTATTTCGCCGATACTTATGGTTGTTCTATTTGTGTAGAAGCCTGTCCCTGGTCGGTTCCTGGTCGAGGTCCAAAGCTGTCGGAAAGAGTACTGTCTCGCCGAGCACAGTAATACAGGCCGATTGCCCGTTGACGTAAATAAACCCCTGGAAGCGACAAAAATTTATTGTCACAGAGATGGGTTTTGACCACCAATCTGTTAATCTTATGCTCAGGTCTTTGAGGCCAATATTCAAATAAATTCAAAATTATTCGGGGAATAAAATGACAGATAGTGTTTTCAAATTAGCAGTGGCTAAATTTGGTTGTATCGGTGCTGCGCCATTGCTGGACTTGATACTGGATGAAAGAGCAGACAGGAAAGATCTGGAAATTCGCGGTTTTACCAGTGGAGCGAAACTAGATCCTGACTCCTGTAATGTCATACTCGATCAAATAAAGGACTATGTGCCCGATCTGGTTCTCATAGTAACCCCCAATGCCGCGTTACCAGGTGCCAGTGGTGCCAGGGATGTACTTGCCGAAGCAAGTCTGCCGACGATTACTATTTCTGATGGACCCTCCAAGAAAGCGTTTATTGGTAAAGATGATGATGGCAAGAAGGTGATCAAGGCGCTGGATGGGCAGGGCTTTATTATACTGCCGTCAGATCCAATGATCGGTGCTCGGCGGGAATTTCTTGACCCGACAGAAATGAGTATCTTTAACGGCGAAGTCATAAAAGTTCTCGCAGCAACAGGTGTTACTCGTTTCATACAACTCGCAATTGATAAGGTTGTGGCAGAAATCAAGCAGGGGAATACAGCGGAGATGCCGAGACTGGTTGCAGATGCTGAAGATGTTGTTAGCCAGGCTGGTTTCTCGAATCCTTATGCTGCTGCAAAAGCGATTGCCGCGTTGACGATGTCAGAAACGGTGGCAAAACTTACGACCAAAGCCTGTTTTATGGAAAAAGACGCGGAAAAATATATTCCTCTTGCTGCTGCCGGTCATGAAGTTTTGCGTGCCGCTGTGATGCTGGCTGATGAAGCCCGGGAGATGGAAAAAAGCATCGATATGGTAAATAGAACACCACATAGTTCCAGTGGTGAAACAAAGCGCAAAAATAAGCTTGCTGACAAACCCGTATAAATTTGATTAATATTGTTCACGGAGTCAAAAACTAGTTATTTCTATCTGGAGTTAATATGAGCAAGAAGTCAGAAGGTTTGCCCGGTCTGGATGCAGAAGATCAAACCAGCCTGAATGCTCTTCAACATAATTCATTCAAGGATATGATGAATGATGTTGTAGAAGCAGGCAGCTGTTGCGAGTGTGGGAGTTGCGTGCTTGTTTGTCCACATAACGTTATCGATTACGTAAATAGTAAGCCGAAACAGATAGCAAAGGAAACCAATGCTTTTGACTTTTGTGGAATTAGTGAAGGGGTTGGTTGCGATGTCTGTGCATCGGTATGCCCACGTCTCTGGCCACGGGAAAATCATTTTCGTGATGCTGTGTTCAAAGACCAGCGCCCTTATGAAGATATCTTTGGCGTCTATAGAAATATTTTCGTTGCCCGTACCAAACGCGATGATCTAAAAGAAAAAGTGCAGGATGGTGGTATCGTTACCGCACTTTTGGCATGGGCAGTCGAACAGGGCGAGATTGATGGCGCTGTAGTTTCCGCTGTCGGTGAAGAAGATGATCCCTGTTTCCCGACACCAAAAGTGGCGACTACGGTCGAAGAGATAAAACAGAGTGGTGGCAGCTGGTATACCTATTGTGCAAATAACCTCGCACTGAAAGAGGTACAGGAAAAAGATCTGAAGCAGGTTGGTTTTGTTGGTGTTCCTTGCCAGATAACTCCCCTGCGCAAAATGGAATATGTTGATCCTGCTTTTCTGGTATCAGAAAAGAAACGCGAAAAACCAATTACCAGACAACGTGGTTTTCTACGTGGTTTTGCAGAGCGGGTGAACTTCAATATTGGTCTTTTTTGTACCGAAGTGTTTACGCCTGAGTTGATGACTGAGCGTATTGAAAAGGAAATGGGTATACCGCTTGGCGAAGTCTCCAAATTTAATGTCAAAGGTAAGGTGCTGATTCATAAAAAGGACGGTTCAGTGGAAACCATTCCGCTTGAAGAAGCGATGCGAGATTATCAGCGACCCGAATGTCATCACTGCGCTGATTTTTCTGCTGAACTTGCAGATATATCCTGCGGAGGTGTTGGTACTGATCAGGCCACTATCGTAGTGATACGTACTGAAAAGGGTGAGCAGATATGGCGAGATTTTGAGGCCAACGGCGACGTGGAAGTGATGCCTATCGCGGAAAACAAGCGTGCCTGGAATATATTGCAGCGTCTGGCCCGCAGGCAACGTAACAGAGTTTCGGAAGCTACGATGCGAAGTGGAACAGCAAAGGGCTTGCCGCAATACATGGCTCAATATGCAGCGCAGTTTGAAAAAGGAAAAATGACTGAGACGAAGAAAAGCGAAGAAGATCTACAGTCATGTTACGAGGCGGCTTATGCCGGTGAAGAACAACCACTGGAAGAAATTCGCTATATGGCGGGACAGCCAATACCAAATGATCCTGGGGCACCGGAACCCGGAGAAAAACGGGCATTACCACCACCACCGACACCTGAACAAGGTGGTGCCTCACCATGCTGGAAAGCCTGAATTCCGGGGACAGTTTACTTAATTTATTCAAAGTTGAATAAATTAAGTAAACTGTCCCCGGAATTTGGTTAATTATCAGCAGATTTGTTCAGAGCGTGCCAGTTAGTGTTCCTTGTTATATACATTAGTGTCGCCATGATGAAGAACAGGCCAAGACTACCTGTTATAAGCGCGAAGCCTTCGGATTGCAGGGTAACAAAGAGATAAAGATATAGAGCAGCCAAGACGACGAATACTACAATTGCTTTAAGAATATTATTTAGAACGCTCTTGCTGTACAGGGAAATCAATAAGCTTGAAGCACTGGCACTGAGAAAGTAGGCAATGTTGAATTTGATGTGTTCCGCCAGAGACAGTAATAACAGGTAAAATATACAGTTTGCCAGGCCAATAAACAGGTACTGGACAGCGTGCATTTTTATTCCATCGAGTAATTCGAGCAAAAAATAGATCATAAAGGTCAGACTGATAAACAATACGGCATACTTGGCTGACCGAGTAACCAGTTGATAGGTATTAGCTGGTTGAATGAATTTCACCCCAAACATATCATGTTCGGAAAACCAATCCAGAGAAACGCGTTCTTCTGTTGAATTTTTTGATTTCATAAATATGTTGTTTATATCCCAGATCGCGGTAAAACCATCTTTCTGAATATCATGAGTGGTAGGTAAGAAATCACCCTGGAAGCTGGGAGATCCCCAGTTAGATTTGATGAATAACTTTGTATTTTTTGCCAGTGACTGCACGCTAAATGCATCACTTCCTGCCGCCTGATAAATTATTTCAAACTCACCTTTAGCAATCTCATCCGGGGCTATCGAAGCCTGGAAAATTACCGAGTCTTTATTGTTCTCATCACCCACTGCTATTAATGGCATTGGTACGCCATTCCAGATTAGCTTTGGACTTTTTTTCAGCGTTTTTATTTGTGTGAAAGGAAACTGAAGCAGTATCTTGTCTACAAGCTCGACATTTTTTTCTTCAGGCAAAACGAATTTTCCTTTAAGAGATAATTGTCCAAGATAAACAGGTACCTTGTAAATACCACGGTAACGGAGCTGAATATGAAAATTGCCACTTATGTTCAGTGATTCTGCAGCCAGGTTTCTATAAGTAATACTTTGGATCCAGCCAGGATTCTTGTTATTAGCTCCAAGCTGGGGAATGGTCAGTATGGGACCACTGAGGGTATGGCCGGCACCCCAAACCCTGGTGATTTCGCTATTTGCCTGACGGTAAAGATGACTTCTTTCGTAAATAAGTCCTTCAATCATGCTCATTGGGATCAGTAATATCACGACAAGAAAACCAATGAAAAATATTTTGAAGCCTGGTGAAGAGCGAAGTGATTTGGATAATAAATTCATCTGTATTTTGTCCTGTTTGATGGCAATTAAAACATCAAAACCGGGCAACAATATGGCGAGAATCTGGCAATTAGTGTTTGCATAAGATATGCAAGATTGATTCGTGTAAAATCGTGGAAAAAAATGAGGAAGAGTTTTGTCTGCCGATAATATTACTTACCAGGATTCATCTACCGTTACCGGTGGACGTTTGCAGGATATCAAAGTTGAACAACAGAAAGGCGCTCTCAAAGGTGCACAATTACTGGCTCGTTGCCTGCAACTTGAAGGTGTAGATGTACTTTTTGGTTACCCTGGCGGTGCCAACCTGGAAATCTTTGATGTACTGCCGCAGTTTGGTATTGAGTGCATCAGAGTCGAACACGAACAAGGTGCGGTACATGCGGCACAGGGTTATGCGCGTGCCAGTGGCAAAGTCGGTGTTTGTCTCGCGACTTCAGGTCCTGGTGCTACTAATCTTGTTACCGGAATCGCCGATGCGAGGTCTGACTCAACCGCAATTGTTGCTATTACCGGGAATGTACCTTCTCATTTACTGGGTAAGAATGCTTTTCAGGAAGTCGATATTGTTGCTGTGACTAAACCCATTACGAAACGCAATTATCTTGTCGACAGGGTGACAGATATTCCGGAGACGGTTCGCGAGGCATTCGCACTTGCTGGTGGCAATCGCCCCGGACCGGTACTAATTGATATTCCAAAGGATATTCAGCAACACTATCCGAGAGATCCTGAAGGCAACTATACGCCGCCTCGTATGCCAGCCGTTCTCTCCGCACCTGAAGCGGAGATAGGTGGACTGACAGACAACCAGTTGCAGGAATGTTTACGTCTTATTAGCGAGGCGCAACGACCAGTAATTTATGCCGGAGGTGGGATTGTTTCTTCACAAAGTGAAGAAGACCTGCTAATGCTCGCTGAAAAACTCCAGTGTCCGGTAACAACTACGCTTATGGCTGTGGGTGCTTTTCCACCGGGACATCAATTATCCCTGCATGTTCTGGGTATGCATGGCAGTAAATATGCCAATGTTGCAGTGAATGAAGCAGATCTCGTTTTGGCTTTGGGTGTGCGTTTTGATGATCGTGTCACAGGAAACGTAAACGAATTTATTCGTGAAGGGAAAATTATACATATTGATATTGACAGGGATGAGCTGAATAAAAATAAGACAGTGACAATGCCAATTTGTGCCAATGTCAAAATTGCGCTTCAGCAGTTGACAGATGCTGTCGATAACAGAGAGGCGAATGAGTGGAACTCCTACCTGACGAAATTACGTACTGATTTCCCTTTTGCTATCGCAGACTGCAAAACTATTAAACCGCAGTATGCTATTAATTTGCTTAGCGAGCTTACTGGCGGCGAAGCGATCATCAGTTTAGGTGTTGGTCAGCACCAAATGTGGGCTATGCAGTATTATCGTTCTGTCAACAGCCGTTCCTTTTTATCCAGCTCCGGTTTTGGCACGATGGGTTATGGTTTGCCCGCGGCTATCGGAGCCAAAGTGGCTTGTCCAGAGCGACAGGTTATCGATATTGATGGTGATGGTAGTTTAAACATGACTATTCACGAACTCAGTACCTGCCATCGTTATGGTATTGGTGTAAAGATTGTGGTTATTAATAATCAGTGGCTGGGTATGGTAAGACAATGGCAGGATATGATTTATGATGGTCATCGGGCCTGTTCAGATCTTTCCGATCCGATGATGGAAGTAAAACGCGCTGAAGACATGGATATCTATCCTGACTTCATTACTATTGCCGGAGGTTATCGAATTGCGGCTGAACGCGTTACTTCGAAAAATGAATTATCCTCAGCTTACGAACGTATGTTGAGTGATCCGGACGAACCTTATTTACTCGATATTATTGTTGAGGCCGATGAAAATGTTTATCCAATGATCCCCGCGGGAGGCAGTTATAAGGAAATAATTATGTTAGCAGAGGATATGGGTGGGGAGACTAAAGGCAAACAGGGCTCGAATATTTAGAATTAGTGACTGGAACCAGGTTAAAAAAATGAAAACAGATTTTTGTGTTATTGGCGGGGGTATCGCGGGCTTATCCATTGCTGCTGAACTCAGCAAAAAAGCCAGTGTCGTTGTTCTTGAAAGGGAACAGGATATTGCCTACCACACCTCCGGGCGTTCAGCAGCCCTGTATTCGGAGTTGAGTGCTGAATCGACAGCGCTTGCCTTATCAAAGCTGGCTAAGCCATTTCTATTAAGCCCACCGGAGGGTTTTAGTCAGTATCCCTTACATATTCCTATTACCTGCATATTCACTGCAAAAAAAGATGAGTTAGAACATATTCAGAGCAATGCGGCGAAATTGGAGAACCCGGTTACCCTGGATATTGATCAGATGCTGGAGCAGATGCCAATATTGAGAACAGGTGGTGATGGTATTATTGCCGGACTAGTGGAAGAAGATGCTTTCCGAATTGATGTGGGTGCCTTAGTGCAGGGATTTCGTGCCATGGTCAAACATAATGGCGGGGCAGTTCAATGCAATGCAGAAGTAACTTCGCTAACAAAAAACAGCGATGGCTGGAAAGCGCAACTTGCTAACGGTGAAAGTGTAAATTCAAAATATGTTGTTAATGCTGCTGGTTCCTGGGGAGATGTTATTGCGACCTTAGCAGGTGTCCCGCCTCTCGGTTTAACCCCCTTTCGACGTAACATCATTATTTTTGATGGCCCGGAAAATACAGATGTCAGCCAGTGGCCGGCGATGGCCAGTATTACCGGTGAATACTACTTTCTGCCTGAAGCCGGAAAGTTGATGGGTTCATCAGCAGATGAAGTGCCATCTGAACCCTGTGATGCACAACCGGAAGAATATGACATTGCCCTGGCCGCTCACAATATTGAAAGTGTCACGACACTTGAGATTAAACATATACATCATAAATGGGGTGGACTAAGAACCTTCGCACCGGATCGACAACTGGTTGCCGGTTATGATGAAAACGCGGAAGGTTTTTTCTGGTTCGTCGGACAGGGTGGCTTTGGCATGCAAACATCTGCTGCGTCTGCTCGTGCTGCCGCTTTGCTGGCACTTGAAGAATCTTTACCAAAGGAGTTTGAGGATGCAGGTGTCAGTGCAGAAGTCTTATCTCCAATTCGCTTTTGAGTTTTAAAATTTCACATTGTTGAAATATTACTAAGTATTTTTATGTTATCTGAGAAGTAATCAATAAACATTCGAACTTTGGCAGATACATAACGCGTGTTCGGATATACCAACCAAACAGGGAAGGAGTCATATTGATATTTATCAAATATGGAAATCAGACTACCCTTTTTTATATGATCTCTGACATAGAGTTCAGGTAAGCGACAGATACCGAGACCTTCAGTGCTGGCAGTAATCAGTGCAGATGCATTATTACTTCGCCAATTTCCCTGCAGGTCAACATCGACTGCCTGCTTATCCACCTTGAATTTCCAGCTGGTACAGGGATCAAAGGTTGCCACGAGGCAATTATGCTTTTTCAGGTCTTCAATCTTTTTTGGCTTTCCGTATTTTTTAAAATACGCTGGCGATGCACAAACAAGGTGTGGTAACTCCATCACCTGACGTGCTTTTAAAGACGAATCAGTCAGTTTTCCGTAACGTACCGCCAAATCGTATCCTTCCGCAACCAGGTCAACTAGACGACTGGTGACGTGAATATCAATCTTCAGTTGCGGATGTATAGAACTGAATTTCGCTGCGGCAAGTGAAATATATCTTTCCCCCAGGATATCAGTACAAACTATACGCAAGTGACCTCGTGGTACATCTTCCAGATTGAGTACAGATTGCTCAGCTTCTTCCAGATTACTGAATAATCTTTCACATTTAAGAAATAATGTATAACCGGCATCAGTAGTATTTAGTTGCCGGGTTGTGCGGAACAATAACTGCGTACCCAGGTGTTTTTCCAACTGGGTAATTTTTCGACTCACTAGTGATTTAGACACACCAAGGCGTTTGGCAGCAGCGGAGAAGCTGCCGCTATCAACGACATATACAAAAGTTTGTAGCAGGTCCCAGCGTTTCATTGTTGATCTGGAGTAAACAATAAAGTGATAAAATAGATATTATCATTATAATTTCATAAAAGTATACTCCGTTTCCACATGGTGAGGGCTATGGGCTTCGGGTGCATTTCTCGATTTAGGGTAAATACTGTCCGGAGATCTGTTATCAATAACTGGGGTAATTATTATGAGATATCTGCGCAGTGAATTTTCCATTTGTCGATCCCGATTAATTTTTCTTCTGTCAACGTTGGTGCTTGTTTCCCCGGCAGTAGTGTTCAGTCAGAGCAGTATGCTTGAAGAAATTACAGTTACTGCACAAAAGCGAGAACAATCCATTCAGGACGTTGGTATCTCCATCACGGCTTATAGCGGTGAACAAATGAAGAAACTTGGCTTTGAAGATAGTTTTGATTTGGCACGAATGACGCCGGGCGTACATATTAGTGGTAACAATGGTGGTCAGAAAACTCTGTTCACGATTCGCGGGGTTACTCAAAATGATTTTAATGATCAGACCGAGGCTCCGGTAGCGGTTTACATTGACGAGGGTTATGTTGGTTTTGGTCAGGGACAGGTGTTTGGCTTAATGGACATCGAGCGGGTTGAAATACTTAAAGGACCACAGGGAACCCTGTTTGGTCGCAATGCTACCGGCGGTTTGGTGCATTACGTTTCGAAAAAACCAAGCCGTGAATTTGAAGGCTATGCAGATGTAACTTATGGCTCCTATGATCACACTCGTGTTGAAGCTGCTGTTGGCGGTCCCTTATCAGATATAGTATCCGGACGTGTAGCCGTTAGACATAATCGTTTTAATGAAATAATTGAAAATGATTATCCCAACCGCTATGTAACACTTGACGGGAATCCGCTGCCCATAGGCGGAGAAGATACTTTTAACGATGACACTTTAGGTTTTCGCGGACAATTACTTTTTGAACCTAATGAAGATGTGGAGTTTTTAGTAACAGGAAATTATGCTCGTGCACGAGTGGGAACATCGCCTTTTCTTGAATTACCCACAGTACCTGTCTTCGATGCGGCAGGGAATCACGTTGGTACAATCGAAGCTTCACCAACAGAGACCCGGGAAGCTATTACGCCAGCGGGTGTGGGAATTGATCATCCATTGTCCTTCGACGCAGATACTTTACGACCGGCTGGTGGCAACCTCTATGGCCCGAGTTGTACGGATGCGGATCGAGAAGCACTGCGTTGCGGGATGGATTTTGCATTCGAAGATCTGAACACAACGGATACCTGGGGTGTTTCGGGGAAACTAAGCTGGGAGTTTGATAATATGACTCTGACAGCTGTTAGTGATTACAAGAACTTCGATAAATTTCAGGGCTTACCTGCGGACGGTGGTCCCGCATCCACTATTAATGTACTTTTCGAAGCTCAAGCCGATACTTTCACTCAGGAATTACGTTTGAATGGGGAACTTGACCGAACCCGATGGGTGGTAGGTCTGTATTATCTAAACATTGATCTGCAAACCGGAGTATCCATTACTGCCGACCCAACGTATTTATTTCAGCCACTTGTCGGTGTTGCCTGGGAAGATACCGCGCGAACACAACTGGAGACAAATTCATACTCAGTCTTTGCTCAAATCGAGTACGATCTAAGTGAACAATTTACCTTAATCGCCGGTTTGCGTGCGATTCAGGAAAACAAGGATTTTACCGGTGAAGAAACTTTCTTTGCCAGCACTGATCCACTTCGACTGGAGTATGACACTCCACTTTTTTCGCCACAGCCGCAACGTGACCATACACAGGATAAAACCCTGTGGAGCGGTAAACTGCAACTGGATTGGCATGTTAATGACGATTTATTAATGTTTGCGGGTGTGAACCGTGGTGTAAAGGCAGGTGGCTTTAATGCGCCTTTTACCTTTGGCGCTGGGTTTCCTGCCACAGATATACCCTATGGAGAGGAAGTACTGCTTTCTTACGAAACCGGTTTTAAGCTGGATAATCTGTTTGCTGGTACGACACGTTTGAACGGTTCATTTTACTATTATGATTACACTGATTATCAGGGTTTTTTCTTTACCCAGATAACAGGCTTTGTGCGAAATGTGGATGCTGAATATAAGGGTGTAGAACTTGAATTGTTCAGTTCACCGACGGAGAGTTTAGATCTGGCTCTGAATTTTTCCTATATTGATGGCGAAATATATGATGTGCAATTGGGACCAGGAGTGTTTGTTGATACCAAACCCAGTTTCACACCGAAAACACAGATTGCTGGCATGCTACGCTACCAATGGCCACAACAATTTCTTGGTGGCAGTGTCAGTACTCAGGCGAGCTTTAATTATGCCTCCTCATTTTATGACAATATAAGAAACTTTGAGGCATCCAGGTTACCTTCATATGTAATTGCTAATGTACGTGCCGAGTGGACCAGCGCAGACGCAAAATGGGAAGCAGCGTTTTTCGTCAATAACCTGGCTGATGAACGCTACTATACAATTGGTTATGACCTGTCGAATGCAACCGGTGCCAATTCCCTGGTGCCGGGTAAACCGCGTTGGTTTGGTGGCAGTGTACGTTACAATTTCTTCTAACTATAGAATCCTGTATCACGCTCACTGAGCTGTGATACCGGGTCTGCCTGGCTATCCTGAAAAATGAATTTCGCAAAAGCAAAACAAATTGCCATTGAATCAATTCCTGTTATTGATATCGCCGCTTTGGTCAAGGATGAACCTGAGGCAGAACTTCGCGCTTCGGTAGAGATAAGCAAAGCGGCAAGTGAAGTTGGTTTTTTCTATGTAAAAAATCATGGTGTCCCGCAAGAATTGATTGATCAGGCATTTGGCATTTCAGAAATATTTTTTAATCTTGAGCTTGAAAAAAAGAACACAGCAAAAGTAAACGATAAGAAACGCGGGTATATTCAACCTTATACAGGGCAGATGAAAAATAGTACGACGCGGGATTTTCGGGAAACATTTTTATGGGGGCGTGAATTCGACGAAGATGTTTTAAACGTACTAAAGGATTTGCCATTAATAGGTGAGAATCAGTGGCCAGCATGCCTGCCAGACATGAAAAATATACTAAATGAGTACTTCGAAGCATGTATAGTTGTTGGTCGTAGAATACTGGGCGCATTTGCCATTGCCATGGAAATTGAGCGAGAATACTTTTCTGCTAGTTTTGACAGATGTATAGCTCGTGGCTCTTCACTTTATTACCCACCGCAACCTAAGGAACTGGGAGAAAAACAATTTGGTATCGGCGCCCATACTGATTGGGGTGTGCTCACTCTTCTTTATCAGGATAACGTAGGGGGATTACAAGTTCGTTCAGGGGATGGTGAGTGGGTAACTGCACATCCAATTCCAGGTACCTTTGTTGTTAATGTAGGAGATTGTCTGGAACAATGGACTAACAAGCGATTGCTATCGAATGAACATAGAGTTGTGAACAGTTCAGATCGTTACAGACAGGCCATTGCCATGTTCGTTGATCCGAATTTTGATACTCCGATTATACCTGTCGTAAAAGAAGGTGAATCAACTTACTTCGAACCCACTTCGTGTGGTGAACGTGTGATGGAGAGTTTCAAAAAAGCATACGATTGAAACAATACTTAATAAGAAAGAGAGGTAAGCATTAATGTATGTAGTTAGTATTCGTTATCCTCGAAAAAATGGAAAGGAATTCGATTTTGGTCATTGGGCAGAAGTTCATATGCCCCTTGGTATCGCTACTTTCAAGAAAGCAAATGGTATTGCTCCAAAAAGAGTAATGGTTCAGCATGAAACATTTGGGATGGATGGTGAGTCGGAATCGACCGATGCATATATTACTGTCTGGTTGTTGTTCGATACAAGGAAAGGTCTTGATGGTTTCATGAAATTGCACAACGATAAAGTTGCTAGCGCAGAACTATCAGATGATTTTGATAATTACGCGCCATTGCCCCCACATATTTCATTAGGTCAGTTACGGATATTCGAAAATATGAATGATGTATTGGAAAAGGGAAATGCATTACTAAACAATTAGCTTTTTGTTCCTATACTGATATGAACCTTTGCTAGCTTTTCCGCGCTCTCAAGGAATCGCTTACGTTGTAATAATAACCGAAACCCGCGCTTCCAAAACTGCTCTTAAGTGATCATTTTCCAGCGCATGGACGACCACGGGAATACTGGCTTTCCCTTCTTTTAACATGCGCTGATGAAATTCATTGTAATGTTTTTCTTCAACTTCACATTCGCAATATATTTTTTCCTTAATAGGGCTGATGTAGCGGATCTCACCGCGAGCAATAACGACATCGGCATTAATATTTTCATTCAGTAAACGCATATGCATGAAGCCCCAGGCTGTCAGTGCGCACATGCTGTAAATACTACCTGCGAATGCGGTGCCATGAATATTGATATTATTATCTGCTACCGGTGCTTCCAGCTTAATAACATTATCTGTCAGGTGTGTTACCTGTAGACCCATTATTTTTCCGAGAGGGATGGTGCTATGGATTAGTTGTTCGAGTTGCTGGGTGCGGTTTTCGCTTTCCTTTGTAGCTGTCACTGTATCTCTCCTTGATTAGATGCAAACCTAATAATGAATTACAGATGCGTTCTGGTCAAATCAAACAATCACTTTTTGCCAAAGCCGCCGCCGCCAGGGGTCTCAAGTACGATGGCATCGCCGTTACTGACCCTGATTTCATCGTTGCCATTTAACTCTTTTTTGTCACCATCGGCTCTTAAGAGATAATTTAAGCCTCTGGCACCTGCTGTGCCTCCTTCCAGTCCATAGGGATCTGTATGTCGATGGGAGGTGAGTAAAGTCACGGTCATTGGCTCAAGGAAACGCAGCTTACGAATAACGCCGTTACCACCTTGATATAAACCCTGACCACCGGAGTTTTTCCTGATGGAAAATTCATCTACTCTTACCGGAAAACGCCACTCCAGTACCTCGGGATCAGTCATGCGTGTATTTGTCATGTGACTGTGTACTGCATCTGTGCCATTGTGATCCGGACCAGCACCGGTGCCTCCACAAATGGTTTCATAATTTTGATGAACATCATTTCCATAAACAAAATTGTTCATCGTCCCCTGTGACGAAGCGAGAATACCGAGAGCGCCGTACAGTGCATCAGTAATACACTGCGATACTTCCGTATTTCCTGCTATTACAGCGGCAGGGTATTCCGGGCTGATCATGGTTTTTTCGGGGATCACAATATTCAGGGGTTTCAGGCAGCCTTCATTGAGGGGAATATCATCATCAACCAGGGTGCGAAAAACGTAAAGGATTGCTGCCTTGCAAACCGCAACTGGAGAATTGTAATTTCCTTTGTCCTGATTCGAAGTTCCGGTGAAATCAAGAGTCGCTTCCCTGCTGTTTTTATTGACTGAAATGGCAACCTTGATTTGCGCACCATTATCCATCGGATAAGTAAACTCGCCATCCTTTAGTACATCCAGTACCCGGCGCACGGATTCTTCGGCGTTGTTTTGCACATGGCCCATATATGCCTGCACCACATCCATGCCAAAGTGTTCCAACATTCGTTCTACTTCCTTTACTCCTGTTTCGTTGGCGGCGATCTGTGCAGCAAGATCGGCCATGTTCTGATCAATATTGCGACAGGGGTATTTACCAGATGCTAGTAGAGCACGGGTTTCCTTTTCCCGTAACTCACCCGCTTCGACAAGCAGGAAGTTATCTATTAATACACCTTCCTCTTTGATGTAACGACTATCCGGTGGCATCGAACCGGGTGTTCGCCCACCAATATCCGCATGGTGTCCACGAGAGCCAACATAGAAAATTATTTGTTTTTTATCGTCATCAAAAACAGGCGTAATCACAGTAACATCGGGTAAGTGTGTACCACCATGATAGGGATCATTCAGCATGTAGACATTGCCTGCGCGTATACAGCCCTGATTTTTTTGGATAATTTCCTTAATCGATTCACCCATTGAGCCCAGATGAATAGGAATATGAGGTGCATTGGCAACAAGGTTTCCCTGAGCATCAAAAATGGCACAGGAAAAATC